>JAGXRB010000267.1 GCA_018336075.1 Bacteroidota bacterium | reverse complement strand
CTGTGGCCGAGAGTTGCACTGAGGTGCCTTGTTCTATTGTAACATCATTTCCTGCATTAACAATTGGTGGAACTAATACCTCAATCGATGGGTTTCCCGTCATTGCTGTTGAGCAAAGACTCGTAAGACTATATGCTTTTGCCTCATATACCCCTTGATGGGTTTGGTTTCCAAAAGAAATAACACCTCCAGTACCTGTGCGAACCTGCCCTGTTTCTGATCCGTTGCGCCATAAACTATAAAATATCTGTGTTTGAGAACCTGTTAAATAAATTTCATTTCCCAAACCACCCAAGCAATATTCACCACCGCCTAAAAGCGTGTATGTCTGAGGCAATTCCCTAGCCTGAATAGTAACAGAGTCTGATACTATAATGAAACCATCGGTGACTGTAACTTTATATTTCGTTGATTCAGATGGTGTTACTAAAGGATTGTAAATTATTGATTGAAATTCAGATGGAGTCGATTCCCAGTAATATTCATAATTTCCTGTGCCGCCAGAGGCTAATGCCAATAGTTGAACCGATTCACCAGGGCAAACTAAATAAGAAGATGCGGTTACATCAACAGTCACTTGTGTGCTTCCGGTAACAAAGACAATTACTTCATCAGGAGCACTTTGGCAGCTGGATTGGTTGTCTGTAGCAACTACATTAAACGCTAAAGTTTGTTGCATCGGCAATGTCATCGTAGTCTGTGCTGTTGGATTTACCAATGCAACAGCAGGATTCCAGCTAAAACTAAAATCTCCTGAACCTCCGGAAGCCAAGGCCGAGAGTTGTACTGAGTTGCCTTGTTCTATTGTGACATCATTTCCTGCATTAACAATTGGTGAAACTAATACCTCAATTGATGGATTTCCTGCCATTATCAATGAGCAAAGACTCGTCAGACTATATGCTTTTGCCTCATATATCCCTTGTTGCGTTTGGTTTCCAAAAGAAATAACATCTCCAGTACCTGTGCGAACCTGCCCTGTTTCTGATCCGTTGCGCCATAAACTATACAATGTCTGTGTTTGAGAACCTGTTAAATAAATTTCATTTCCCTGACTGCCCAAACAGTATTCACCACCGCCCAACAGCGTATAAGTCTGAGGCAATTCCTTTGCCTGAATAGTAACGGAGTCTGATACTATAATGAAGCCATCGGTAACTGTAACTTTATATTTCGTTGATTCAGATGGCGTTACTAAAGGATTGTAAATTGATGACTGAAATCCGGAAGGTGTCGATTCCCATAAATATTCATAATTTCCTGTGCCGCCAGATGCCAGCGCCAATAGTTGAACCGGTTCACCAGGGCAAACTACATAAGAAGATGCAGTTAAATCAACAGTCACTTGTGTGCTTCCTGTAACAAAGACAATTACTTCATCAGGAGCACTTTGGCAGCTGGATTGATTGTCTGTGGTAACTACATTAAACGCTAAGGTTTGTTGCATGGGCAATGTCATCGTAGTCTGTTCTGTTGGATTTACCAATGCAACAGCAGGATTCCAGCTAAAACTAAAATCTCCTGAACCTCCTGTGACTGTGGCCGAGAGTTGCACTGAGGTGCCTTGTTCTATTGTAACATCATTTCCTGCATTAACAATTGGTGGAACTAATACCTCAATCGATGGGTTTCCCGTCATTGCTGTTGAGCAAAGACTTGAAAGACTATATGCTTTTGCCTCATATATCCCTTGATGGGTTTGGTTTCCAAAAGAAATAACACCTCCCGTACCTGTGCGAACCTGCCCTGTTTCTGATCCGTTGCACCATAAACTATAAAATGTCTGTGTTTGAGAGCCTGTTAAATAAATTTCATTTCCCTGACCGCCAAAACAGTATTCACCACCCCCCAAAAGTGTGTATGCCTGAGGCAATTCCCTTGTCTGAATAGTAACGGAGTCTGATGCTGTAATGAAGCCATTGGTAACTGTAACTTTATATTTCGTTGATTCGGACGGCGTTACTAAAGGATTGTAAATTGATGACTGAAATCCGGCCGGTGTCGATTCCCAGTAATATTCATAATTTCCTGTGCCGCCAGATGCCAGCGCCAATAGTTGAACCGACTCACCAGGGCAAACTAAATAAGAAGATGCAGTTAAATCAACAGTCACTTGTGTGTTTCCGGTAACAAAGACAATTACCTCAGAAGGATTGCTTTTACAGGCTGTAACCTGATCAGTGACTGCCAATGAGAAAAGTTTTGTTTCAAATAAAGGGAGACTTGCGGCATTTGCAGCGTTTGGATTAATCAATAAGGATGCAGGTGACCATGAATAGTGATAGTTGCCGGTTCCCCCAGAAGCGCTACCTGAAAGAGTTACTGAAGTTCCAGATTCTACATATTGATTGTTGCCGGCGCTGGCTAATGGTCTTTCAAGAACCGCTATAGCAACAGCACCTGCCATCGACCCTGAACATTGACTTGAAAAATTTTTGGCTGTTGAAGTGTAAACTCCTGCTTCATTAAATGTACCAAAACTGATGGCTTGCCCAATACCTTCTGCTGTTGAAACTAATTGCCCATTACGAAAAAGTGTATAAATTACTCCGATTTCTGAACCAGAAAGTCCTATTTCGCGTCCGGCAGATCCAAAGCAATAACTACCTCCGCCTGTAATATTATAAATTGTAGGAAGATGAAATACTGTTATAGTAACAGAAATAGAAACGCTTGAAATTCCATCAAAAACCTGCAAATGGTAGTTGGTTGTTTCGGTTGGACTGACTGTTATCTGAGCGCTTGTTGATGTGTATCCAGCTGGGGTTGATGACCAGCTGAAAGTATAATTTCCACTTCCGCCACTCACCGTTGGGATCAGATTAACATTTGTGCCAGGGCATATTGCAGTTTCGCTTGCAACAATACTTGCTGAAAGTGGCCCGCCTGCTACAAAGACCAAAACACTGTCTGACAAACTCACACATTGAGAAATCAGATCACTTGCCCGAACAGAAAACAAACGGGATTGATAGAGAGGAATTGTAGCTGTGGAAGCCGTTTGGGGGTTTAACAGAAAAGCTGAAGGCTGCCAGTTGAAGCCATAATTGCCGGAACCACCTGATGCCTGCGCTTGGATAATTGTTGATTCACCTGCATTGATTGTCTGACTGTTGCCTGCAAAAACCTGAGGAACTGCATTTTGTAATATCTGTACATTTCCATTTAACTGTATATTGCAGTTTGTTAGTGTGTTCTCTGCCCTAACTGTATAATAACCAGTTTGAGAAATATTTCCAAAAGATAATGCGAAGCCGTTTCCAGGAAGGCTCATTCCGGTTGAAATGCCATTCCTGAACAACTCATAACGGACTTCTTGCTCTGATGCCAAAAGAAACACTTCGGGAGCCTGTGAACCTTCACAAAAACTACCACCTCCCAGTAATTGTTGCTGCAAAGGCAAGGGATTTACACTCACAATAGCAGTATTCAGCATATTGATTCCACACCCGGTTGCCCCGTTTGTTGCCCGCACCTGATAAATACCAGGCTGAGTAAAACGGCCAAGATTTAGGGCTGAGCCAGTACCAGGCATAATTATTCCAGTTCCAATGTTATCGCGGATCAATTGATAAGTGATACCTGATTCAGAGCTTGCTAAACCAATCTCTACTCCAGCCCCACCAGCACAAAAAGCTCCACCGCCGGTTACTTCCTGCAGCGTGGGAGTTGGATTTACAAATAATCTGCCAAAAGATGTAATTACCGGACAATTTCCATTGATCACGCGACAACGATATCGAAATCCATTCATTCCTGTAGTTGTAAAAATGCTCAGCTCAGAAGTGTTTGTACCAGAAAAGAAGGCGTTGTCGCTTAAATTTACCCAACCTTGTCCTACACTTTCCTGCCATTGATATGAATCGGCATTTAATGCTGTAACACTGAATCGCGCTATTTCATTTTTACAAACTGTAATATTTATCGGATGCTGTGTAATCACAGGCGGTTCATTCACTCCTAAAATCGCCGGATTGCTTACCACACTGGTGTTTTGAATATCATAAACCAGACATCGGTATTGGTAACCATCCAATCCCAGGTTCGCATCATTGATGGTCAAAATTTGCGTATTGTAACCAGATGCATAAGTAATAAATTCATCAATGTTGTACCAGCCTACTCCATCGTTTTCCTGCCATTGATAGGCAGTTGCATTTATTGCCAAAACAAAAAAATCAGCCCTGCTTCCACTACACACAGAAGTATCTGCAGGATGACCAATAATTACAGGTTTGGCATGTGCAAATATGCCTGAAAACAAAAAAACTGCAAAAACAGAAAAAAACTTTCCAAAATTAGGTGGCATCATTTTTTACTCATTACCAAAAATCACTTTTTGTCTCATTTTTAATACATATATTCTCAAAACGAAAACAATACCTTTTTGCTTTTATGAATTCTCCAAAACCAAAAGCATTGATTAGAAAGCTTTTAATTGGCAACAAATTCAAACATTTTGAAGATGGCTGTTGTTTAAAAATATTAATTTGTTTTGTACCACAAATAATAAGCCAAAGATAATACCCCCAAGGCTTCTACGTGATTAAGACCCCGCTTTTTTTTAAAACTAAGGTGTTAAAAAGTAACTAAACATGAAATTCACTCTTAAGTGTCAACCTGAATAAAGCATTGTGAAAAATAATTTAGAATCATTTTGAATAATAAAGGACTTAACAGTCTTTCTGAAAATATGCTACTTTTACCCGTTGAAATAACGATGAAATAAAACTGACTTATCATGGTAAATTTGAACACAACCTATATGGGACTTAAGCTCAAAAACCCTATCATTATTGGTAGTTCGGGCTTGACCAATTCAGTAGAAAATATCAAAGAGGCTGCTGCAAACGGAGCTGCTGCGGTGGTTTTGAAATCACTCTTTGAAGAGCAGATTACGCATGCTGCCAGCCATACGATCCTTCAAAATGAGTCCGCAAATTATTATCCGGAAGCGGAAGATTATATCAGGAATTATACACGCGCCAATGATGTAGATAACTATCTGAAGCTTATCCGCGACAGTAAAAAAGCAGTTGATATTCCAATCATTGCAAGTATAAACTGTATTTCATCGCACGAATGGATGGATTTTGCAAAAAAAATTGAAGAAGCCGGTGCAGATGCTTTGGAACTTAATATTTTCATTTTACCCTCCGACCCTCTCAAAACGGGGGAACAAAATGAAGCAATATATTTTGAAATTCTTGAAAAAATAACGAGAACAATAAATATTCCTGTTGCGGCTAAAATCAGCTACTATTTTTCGAGTATGGCGAAAATGGCGCTCAAACTTTCCTGGACAGGCATCAAAGGGCTGGTCTTGTTCAATCGCTTTTTCTCTCCCGACATCGATATCGACCGCTTTGAGGTGAAAGCAACCAATGTTTTCAGTACGCCGGCAGAATTGTCCATTTCACTCAGGTGGGTAGCAATGCTTTCTACAAAAGTGCACTGCGATATAGCAGCATCAACAGGCATTCACGACGGAAAAGCTGTTGTAAAGCAACTGCTGGCGGGTGCAAAAGCTGTGCATATTGCCTCTGTTCTTTACAAAAAGGGCTTCAAAGAAATCACCATAATGCTGGATGAAATTCAAACATGGATGGTGCAGCACAACTTCAAAAATCTGGATCAGTTTATTGGCAAAATGAGTGTGAAAGAAGCTGAAAATCCCGCTGCGTATGAGCGCGTTCAGTTTATGAAGCATTTTAGCGGAATAGAATAGAATCTGGATTTTATATTTCTTTTTGGCTTATTGCTTTTTCCTGAAGCTTTATCTTTTCATAGCTTGCCTGAATGAATAATAGGTAGCTCAGGATAAACCACGATCCAATGGCACTGAAAAGATGCCATAAAAAATGTGTGCCCTGAGGCAAAAAAACCCATTGGTGCGCGTCGAGCTGCCTGAAAAGAAGTGCTAATCCAAAGCTCAAGAGTGCCAAAACCACAGACAACCATTGCTGCATATTGGTCTTATACAAAACAATTAATAAAGGAACAATTATAAGCAGACCTGAGAAAGCATAAGACAAATTGATTCCGATATGCAAAGGGAGATTTCTGAACAATAGAAATCGCAAGCCGAAAACAGGAATGAATATCAACAATACGTGCCACCATTTTGGCAAAACTTTAAGCCAGAAATAAACAGCTAAAGCTATTGTTAATATGGCCGAAGGAATGATATCAAGCATCAAAAAAAACTCACTCATTCTGAAAGCATGAAAAAGAGTACTTCCTAAGCCTCCTAAAAAAATCATCAGCACAGAAAATCCCATAAATGGCATCGAAGCCAAATCTTTACGAAGCTTCAAAAAGAAAATAATGGCCGGAATCATCATAAAAACAGAGCTGAAGGCATTCCATGGCTCAACAATAATATACTCAGGATGATATTCAGCATAGCGCGGGCCTCCGTCAGATAAAGTCTGATCAAACCAGCTTTCAGCCAGTCTGAAAAGCATTGTTATGGCATCCTCGGAGTGAACAAAAGATTTCATGTTTATTTAAAAAAAGGATAGTCAGTGTAGCCGGCAGAACCTCCACCATAAAAAGTATTTTCATCATAGGGTGTCAGCGGCGCATCCAGCGCATATCTTTCGGCAAGATCGGGGTTTGAAATATACATTTTGCCAAAAGCAACCAGGTCAGCATGACCATCCAGCATTACTTTATCAGCAGAAGCAAAATCATAACCTGCACTTGTGATAAGTGTTGTTTTTATCAGGCTTCTGAAATGCGGCGTCACTTTTTTCAAATATTGAGGCAATCTGATCAAACTTTCGGTTCTCGGCTCAATTAAATGAATATATGCCAGATCAAATTTGTTCAGCTCATTAACCAAATACTCAAATGTTTCGACAGGGTTTTCGTTTCTGATGCCAAAATTTGTACCGGAAGGAGATAGCCTGATGCCAACTTTTGAAGACCCGATTGCTTCTGTTATGGCTTGCGTGACTTCAATGGCAAAACGGCACTTATTGGCAGCATTGCCTCCATATTTATCTGTGCGGATGTTAGAATTATCATTTAAAAACTGGTCTATCAGATAACCATTTGCTGCGTGGATTTCGACACCATCAAAACCAGCTTTGATTGCATTTAAGGCTGCCTTTCGATAATCATTAATTATCTCCTCAATTTCTTCAACTGTCAATGCATGAGGCACTACAGTTTCCACTTTTCCACGAGGGGTGGTTATATGGCCAGGTTCAGCAACCGCTGATGGCGCTACCGGAAGTCCTCCATCCTCCTGCAAAAAGGGATGAGAATGACGGCCAACATGCCATAGCTGACAAAAAATTCTTCCGCCTTTTTCATGAACAGCATCGGTTACCAAACGCCAGCCTTCTATCTGTTCTTCACTGTAAATACCTGGTGTATTTGCGTAACCTAATCCCCGGGGAGAAATCTGACTGGCTTCGCTGACAATGAGGCCTGCACTCGATCGCTGACCATAATACAATGCATTCAAAGCATGTGGAACCAACCCAGATCCTGCCCTTTGTCGGGTGAGTGGCGCCATAACAAACCTGTTGGTTAAATCAAAATGAGGCGTCGAAAGCGGTTTTGAAAGCGGCTTATCTTTTATCATTTATTATCATAATTTATGCAAAAGTAATTTTTGAATCGTCCCTTTAAACAAAAAAGTTGTTAATTTTGTTTGACTATTATTTATAATCAATCCAGATAAAAATGCCACAATATCTTTCAAGAGGGCACGTGCCTCGCAAGCGTCACACGATTTTCAGGAAACCTGATGGCAGTTTGTATGCCGAAGAACTGGTATCAACAGAAGGTTTTTCTGATGTTTATTCATTGATTTATCACGCATTTCCACCTACAATAGTGAATGAAATCGGTGAGCCTGTTGATGTAGCTCCAAAAATTGCGCTTGCAAAAAATATGCAGCACAGGAGTTTTAAAGGTTTCAATATTGAACCATCAGAAGATTACCTTGAAAGCCGAAAAGCAGTTCTGGTGAACAGCGATGTGTATATTTCACTTGCTGCACCCAAAAAGTCAATGACTGATTATTTCTTCAAAAACTCACAGGCCGACGAAATGATTTTTGTTCATCGCGGAAAAGGTGAACTTTTAACGATTTTTGGAAGCATCCCATTTGAGTATGGCGACCACATTATTATTCCGAGAGGCACAATTTATCAGCTGCATTTTGAAAATGAAGACAACAGGCTTTTCATTGTTGAATCCTTTCTACCACTGCGCTTTCCGAAAAGATATGTCAATAAAACAGGGCAGCTTCTTGAACATGCTCCATTTCATGAGCGTGACATAAAAACGCCTTCCAACCTAAAAACTTTCGATGAAAGAGGTGAGTTTCTCGTTAAAATTAAACGCAGCGATACGATCTTTCCTTATATTTATGGGTCGCATCCTTTTGATGCAATTGGCTGGGATGGATGTCATTATCCCTTTGCCATTTCAATTCACGATTTTGAACCCATTACAGGAAGAATCCATCAGCCTCCACCAGTTCACCAGACATTTGAAACAAATACATTTGTAACCTGTGCTTTTGTTCCACGGCTTTACGATTATCATCCGCAGGCAATTCCGGCACCTTATCATCACAGCAATGTTGACTCAGACGAAGTGCTTTATTATGTTGACGGCGATTTTATGAGTCGCAATCATATCGAAAAAGGCATGATAACACTGCATCCAACAGGAATCCCACACGGACCACATCCGGGAGCTGCTGAAAGAAGTATCGGACAAACAAAAACAGAAGAATTAGCTGTGATGGTTGATACTTTTAAACCGCTTATGTTAACTATAGAAGCATTTGAAATTGAAGATCCCGATTATCATAAAAGTTGGATCTATTAATAATGCACTGACAGACAGCAATAAACCTTTAGAAAGTAAATCAAAACGAAAAAAGACAAAAATGAGCAATACAGATTTTCTTCCCATCAAAGGAACAGATTATGTTGAATTTTATGTGGGCAACGCCAAGCAGGCCGCCCATTATTATCAAACAGCTTTTGGTTTTCAGCCATTGGCCTATGCAGGGTTGGAA
Source organism: Bacteroidota bacterium (assembly GCA_018336075.1). Lineage (GTDB taxonomy): Bacteria > Bacteroidota > Bacteroidia > Bacteroidales > F082 > JALNZU01. Next base: position 12,054 of record JAGXRB010000267.1, on the reverse strand, counting down.
ACAGGCTTGAAAGATCGCGCTTCCTACGCTCTGAGACAAGGGAAAATCACGTTTGTGTTTACAACCGCACTCATCCCTGAATCGCCCATTGCCGAACATCAGAAAACACACGGTGACGGAATCAAAACAATCGCACTTTGGGTCGATGACGCCACAAAAGCCTGGAAAGAAACCACTTCAAGAGGTGCGCGTTCGTGTATGGAGCCAAAAAAAATCATTGATGAATATGGTGAAATTATTTTAAGCGGAATTCATATTTATGGTGAAACAGTGCATGTTTTTGTTGAACGAAAAAACTATTTCGGTGCTTTCATGCCGGGATTCAGAAAATGGGAGCCAGAATATCGTCCTGCAGAAACCGGACTCAAATATGTGGATCATATTGTCGGAAATGTTGGCTGGGGCGAAATGAATAAATGGGTCAATTTCTATGGAAAAGTGATGGGATTTGAACAACTTGTTTCGTTTGATGACAAGGATATTTCTACAGAATACACAGCGCTCATGAGTAAGGTGATGGCCAACGACAATATGCGCATAAAATTCCCGATCAATGAACCCGCTGAAGGTCGGAAAAAATCTCAGATTGAAGAATATATTGAATTCTATCGGGGTGCGGGCGCACAACATGTTGCAATGGCTACAGATAATATCGTTGAAACAATTCAACAACTAAAGGCGAGAGGTGTTGAATTTTTGCATGTTCCCGACACATATTATGATACGGTTATCGACAGGGTAAAGGAGATTGAAGAAGATCTGGAAACGCTGAAAAAACTTCGAATACTGATTGACCGCGATGAAGATGGCTACCTTCTGCAGCTTTTCACAAAACCTGTTGAAGATCGTCCAACCGTATTTTTTGAAATAATTCAACGCAAAGGAGCCAAATCTTTTGGCAAAGGAAATTTCAAAGCTCTATTTGAAGCAATAGAACTTGAGCAAGCCAGCAGAGGCACCCTTTAATCCGGTTTTGACAAAAAAAGGTTATTCAGTCAAATAACCACTTTGATTATGAAAACAGAAATTATGAAATCCTGGATTGAAGTTCCGGAAAACAGCGACTTTCCAATACAAAACATCCCTTTCGGAATTATCAGTTACGGACAAACAGTCTCTCCGGCAACAAGAATTGGCAATAAAGCAATCGATCTTTCTGTATTGGCAGATTTTGGATTTTTTGACGAATTAGACATCGAAGACCTGAGTGTTTTTTATCAACCTGTTTTGAATGAGTTCATTTCATTAGGTAAAAAAAAGACCAATATGGTCAGGCAACATCTTCAGAAGCTTTTTTCGGTTGAATGCAGAGAGCTGCAAGACAACCAAAAAGCATGTGATTTAGCAATTCTTTCCATCGAAGAAGTACAAATGCTGCTTCCCGTCAATGTGGGTGATTATACCGACTTCTATTCCAGCATTGAACACGCAACCAATGTTGGCGTAATGTTTCGTGACCCTGCCAACGCACTTTTACCTAACTGGCGTCATTTGCCGGTTGGCTATCACGGACGGTCTTCTTCAATCGTTGTTTCTGGCACAAACATTCACCGCCCAAAAGGTCAAACACGTCCTGACGACAAACAACCTCCGGTTTTTGGCCCCAGCAAACAGGTTGATTTTGAGCTTGAAATGGCTTTCATTACATCGGGGCCGACAAAACTGGGTGAAGCAATTGACATTTCTCAAGCAGAAGAATTTATTTTTGGCCTTGTGCTTTTTAACGACCTTTCTGCCCGTGACATCCAAAAATGGGAATATGTGCCTTTAGGACCTTTCCTTTCAAAAAGTTTTGGCTCGGTAATTTCCCCATGGATTGTTACGATTGAAGCACTTGAGCCATTCAGGACTGAAAGCCCTTTGCAAGAACCAAAGCCTCTTCCTTATCTTCAGCATGATGGAAAAAACAATTTTGATATTCATCTTGAAGTACTTCTGAAACCAGAAAATATTGAAAGCTCCCTCATCTGTAAATCAAATTACAAATACATGTACTGGAGTATGGTTCAGCAGCTTACACATCAAACTGTAGCAGGTTGCAATATCAATCCGGGTGATATGTATGGCTCAGGAACCATTAGTGGACCTACTCCTGACTCGTATGGATCGATGCTCGAAATATGCTGGAAAGGTACAAAACCACTCACAATGAAAGATGAAAGTTCAAGAATATTTGTTCACGATAATGATACGATCATAATGAACGGACATGCTCAGAATAAAGATTTACGGATTGGTTTTGGAGAATGTACAACCAAAATTCTACCAGCTAAATAAATATGTATGATCACATTAGATGCTCAAAATATCCAACAACAATATTTGCATAGAATCATGCTCGGAAGCATTGCTCCGCGTCCGATTGCTTTTGCAAGCACAATAGATAAAGAAGGAAATCCAAATCTTTCGCCTTTCAGCTTTTTTAATGCTTTTGGCGTCAACCCTGGTACTTTGGTTTTTTCCCCATCGCGCAGAGGACGCGACAATACAACCAAGAACACCTTTGAGAACCTGCTTGAAGTACCCGAAGTTGTTATCAATGTTGTGACTTACGACATGGTTCAGCAGATGAGTCTGGCAAGTTGTGAATATCCAAAAGGCGTAAACGAATTTCTTAAAGCAGGATTCACCCAGTTAGCTTCTGAGCTCATTCGTCCTTTTCGCGTAAAAGAATCACCTGTTCAATACGAGTGTAAAGTGCGCCAGATCATAGAAACAGGCGATGGCCCCGGTGCAGGAAATTTGGTGATTTGTGATATTTTGCTCATTCATATTTCGGAAGATGTATTGGACGAAAAAAATGAAATTGATCAGGGAAAAATTGATCTTGTCGGGCGCATGGGAGGAGATTTTTACGTCAGAACCAATGAAATGGCGAGATTTATTGTTCCCAAACCAGTTGCAAACACCGGTATTGGAATCGATGCATTGCCCGAAGCAATAAAATTCAATCCATATTTGAGCGGCAACGATCTTGGACAGTTGGGAAATTTAGAAGCATTTCCCGTTGAAAATCAGCTAATAGATTTCAAATTAAATATTGAAATGAAAAAACTTTATCAAAATCAACCGCAAGTTTTTTTTGATCAGGTAAAAAAAACTCTATCCGAAAACAAACCTTTTGATGCGCTTTGTATGCTACTATCGCAATTATAGCAACACAAGTTATTTTATGAAATCCTTGTCATGTCTGGTAAAGACTGTCAAGGATTTTATTTTTTGACCTAAAACGATTTTGCAAAAGTATCACTTCCAACATTTTTTGAATAAAAAATCATGAACAAATGATAAATAATTTAGTCATTTTATATGTCTATCTTGTTAATAAAACTTAAATTTGCCTCGAAAAAAAAACCCATTAATTGGGAAACCAAAACTAAATTTATTCTTAATCAATTCAAAATGAAGAAAAATTACGCACTTTTTGCCCCGGGCAAAAAATTGTTTTCAATTAGTCTGATTGCTTTTGCAGTTATGCTTTTTGGAGTTAAGACAATGGCACAGACGATCGATTTTGGTCGTGCTTCAAGTCAGGTTCTTGTAACAGAGGATAACCTCAGCAAGACAAAAGTTACATACACTTATTCAGGATTGAGCACCTTTGGCGTTGAAGCTGATCGTGGTCTTTTCAATGAACTCATTATTCCGGGCACTTATGCCATCGGTGAAATCGGAACTCCAAAGCTTCCTGCATCAAAGCATCTCATTGAAATCCCTTTTGGAGCCGATGTTTCGGTAAAAGTATTAAACTATAATGTAAGTGAATATACATTAAGCGATTATGGTATCGAACATCTTGTGATGCCAGTGCAACCTTCATTGCGTAAGGATCAAAATGCAGAAGATGTTGATTTTGAATACCTCGAAAAGATGTATCAGAAAGATGCATTTATCAGCCATGATCTCGCTTCTATCGAAGTTTTAGGCGTATTGCGCAGCTATCGCATTGCCCGTCTTACAGTTGCTCCGGTAAGCTATAACCCGGTTCAGGGAATTATCAGAGTTTACAATGATATCGAAATCGAAGTAACCTATTCCAATGTTGATAAAGCGCTTACAGACTATGTAAAAGCCTCAACCTATTCGCCTTATTTTGATGCCATTCAAAATAAACTGCTCAATAATCCGGGACGTGACTACCCTCAGCATCCTGACCTCACAAAATATCCGGTTAAATATCTGATCGTTTCTGACAGAATGTTCGAAAACGACCTGACTCCATTCATTGAATGGAAAACCAAAAAAGGATTTCAAGTAGTTGTTGCATACACAGATGTTATCGGCACTACTTATGCACAAATTCAAACATGGGTTCATGCACAGTATAATGCTGGAACTCCTGAAAATCCTGCTCCAAGCTTTGTACTTTTCGTTGGTGACACACCACAGATTCCAGCTATTCAAGGTTCTTCCTCACAAAAAATGACTGACCTTTATTATGCAAGTACTGATGGCGACTATTTCCCTGAGATGTATTATGGTCGTTTTTCAGCAAGAAATTCAGCACAATTGATTCCTCAGATTGAAAAAACTTTGTACTACGAAAAATACCAATTCTCTGATCCTACTTATCTCAATCGTACAACTCTCATCGCCGGATCAGATGGCACATGGAATCCACGCGTAGGTCAGCCTACTATCCATTATGCCACACAGAATTACTATAATGCTGCTAATGGCTTTACAAATGTTTATACCTATTTGACGAGTCCATATACCGGATGCTATGGTCCTGAAAGAATCGCTGTTGGTTTCATCAATTATACAGCTCACTGTGCTGAAACTGTTTGGGGCGACCCAAGTCTAACGCAATCTGCTGTAAATGCTTTCACCAATCAGGATAAATATCCGTTGGCTGTTGGCAACTGCTGTCTTGCTGCTGATTTCGGTTATGCAGAATGTATTGGTGAAACATGGATGCGCGCTCCAAATAAAGGCGCTGTTGCATACATTGGATCCTCACCAAGCTCCTATTGGTTTGAAGATTTCTATTGGGCTGTTGGTGCATTTCCAATTGTTGGTACAAACAACGGATATGTTCCAACTGTAGCTGAAACAACGCTGGGTGTTTACGATGCACCATTTAACAGTGACTATGTTTCCACCGGTGCAAGTGTTTTTGTTGGTAACCTAGCAGTAACTGAAGTACATGTACAGGGATATCCAAGTCATTCAAGTCCAACCTATTACTGGCAGGCATACAATGTTCTTGGTGATCCATCACTTGTAATTTACCACACTGAAGGCAGCGATAATGTTGTTTCACATATGCCGATTCTGCCCATTGGATTGAATACTTATGAGGTAACTGCTTTGCCAGGTTCATATGTTGCAATTTCTAAAGATGGCGTTCTACACGGTGCAGCTTTGGTTGGTCCTTCAGGAGTGGTTGAGGTTGCTATTGAACCTGTTCTTTCTTCCGGAAACGTTGATATCGTTGTTACAAAACCACAACATGTTCCTTATATGATGCAAGTTCCGGCTGCTGCACTAGTTGGTCCTTATGTTGTTCTTGATTCATATACAATCAATGATCAAAGCGGAAACAATAATGGCTTGGCTGACTATAGTGAAGCCATTTCTGTGAATGTTACACTCAAAAATGTTGGCGCTGATCCGTCGGCTGCTTTAACAGCAACTATTTCCGGAACTGACAGCTATGTGACATTATCCAGTGCAGCTGTTCAAAATTTCAGTGCTATTCCTAATGGAGGCACAACCACTGTCAACAATGCTTATACTTTCAGCATCGCTGATTTTGTTCCAAACCAGCATGTGGCCAGCTTCCCTATAAGTATTACCGATGGAGGTGATACATGGGTTTCAACATTGCGTATAACAATTCAAGCTCCGGTTTTGTCAATCAGTGCTGATGTATTTATCATTGATACTGCTACAGGTAACGGCGATGGAATCCTTGATCCGGGCGAAACAGCTGATATCCGTGTTACCCTTTCCAATACCGGAAGCAGTGCTGTTGGCAACATAATTGTAAGCATGGTTTCTCCAGATCCTTTATTGGTTGTAAACACTGCCACAGTAAGCCATGCATCTTTAGATGGTCAGTCTAATGTTGAACTTTTATTTAATGTGACTGCAGGAGCTTCATCTCCAATAGGTTATCCGGTAAACCTCGCTTTAAATGCAACTGCTGGCCCTTCAGAGGTTTATACTGCCGATCAGACTGCAATGGTTGTAATTGGTTTAATTCCAGACTATATGATGTCCAACGGTTCAGCTACAACCTGTGTTGGTACATTCTATGATTCAGGTGGACCAACCGGTAATTATGGCAACAATGAAAACTTTACTTTCACATTCTTGCCTGCAACGGAAGGATCGATGATCAGAGCAACATTCACTGCTTTTGATACTGAAAGTGGATATGACAAATTGTTTGTTTACAACGGTCCTGACGCCAATTCACCTCAGCTACCCGGAAGTCCTTTTGAAGGATCTACTAGTCCAGGACAAATTACTGCACTTAATGCTTCAGGCGCGCTAACTTTCAAATTCACATCTGATGGCTCTGTTGTAAAGTCCGGTTGGACGGCAAACATCACCTGCTATATGCCAACAACAGTTCCTGGGTGCGCAAGCAATCCTTTCCCTGCAAATAATGCAACAAGTGCCGGAATAGCTTCCATCCTTACCTGGACCGCTTCTGATGCTACATCTTATGACGTTTATTTTGGCATTACTCCCAACCCTCCTATGGTAGGCACTGTCGCTGTCAATCAATACACTCCATCGATGGAACCTAGCACTACCTACTTCTGGAAAGTAGTTCCCAAGAATCAGTTTGGACCAGCCGTTGGTTGTGAAGTTTGGTCGTTTACAACAGGCGGCCCTGAATACTTAATGGCTAATACCACTGTAACTGCATCAAATGGAATGTTTTATGATACAGGTGGAGCCACCGGAAACTATTCAAACAATGAAAACCTAACGATGACTTTCATGCCACCTGTTGAAGGTGCTCCAATGAAATTTGATTTCTCCTTCTTTGATACAGAAAATAACTATGACAAACTATTTGTCTACAACGGGCCAAATGCTACGTCTCCTGCATTCCCCGGAAGTCCATTCATGGGAACAACCAGCCCTGGTTCAATCACTTCAACCCATGCAAGTGGCGCAATAACTTTTGTGTTTATTTCAGACATTTCTGTGGTTAAAGCAGGTTGGGCAGCTTCATTTATGATGCTCGGTGAAATGGCCATTGCACCTGCATCTTATCCTGGTGAAATTTGCGAAGGCACATCAGCAATGCTGAATGCACATGCAACAGGCGGTACTGGAAATTACACTTTTACCTGGAGTCCTGCAGCAAGCCTCAGCAATCCAGGCATTGCCAATCCAATTGCTTCTCCAAGTGAAACTACTACCTACACTGTTGTTGTTTCTGACGGCACAAACCAAATGAATGGTGAAGTCACACTTCAGGTTCACTCTATTAATCCGGTAGTTTTAGGCCAGGATTCTACGATGTGTATTTGGGAATCAATTACACTTGATGCAACAATTCCAAACGCTGCCTCTTATCTTTGGTCTCCAGGTGGTGAAACCACACCTACAATTACATGTGTCGGAAATGATATGGGAGTTGGTGCACATACTGTATCTGTTGTTGTTACAGATAATAATGGTTGCGTTGTAAGTGATCAGATCACAATAACCATTGATATTTGTTCCTTCATAGGTGAAAACGAAACCGAACTGCGTTTGCTAATCCATCCAAATCCCGCAACAAATGTTTTGAATATCCAGTTAAATGGTAAATCAAACAAAGTAACCTATCACCTTTTGAATTATCAGGGTCAGGTTCTTTATACCAGCAGTGATGTTAGTGTTAACGGTTCCTACAACGAACAATTAGACCTTTCAGGATACGCAAAGGGTATTTATTATCTGCGTTTGAATTCAGGCAACACTTCCACAGTTAGAAAAGTGGTCATTCAATAGTTCAAATTTTAACTAAAAAACTGCACCAATCGTAAAATGTTACTTACTTTTGGTGCAGTTTCTTTTTAACCTACAAACTAATAATTATGAAGAAGTATTTTTTACTTTTTTCCATTATCTTCCTATCCCTATTTAGTTTCGGACAGGAATGGAACGGCATTAAGAGTGATAGTCCATCACCAATCAGTCAAAAATTGATTACTTCTGGTGAAGATCAGATTGTAATTCAGTTTAATCTTTCCGGTTTTTACACTAATACTGTTGAAACCCCCAGAGGAAAGTCAGTAATTCTAAGTGTTCCAAAGATGGTTTCACTAAGTGAAGTCGGGGCACCTGATGTTCCCAAATTTGCTGTTTCAGCAATCATTGGTGACCACGCAGCTATGGATGTACGGATTGTTTCATCAAAATTTACAGATTTTAATGATATTGAAATAGCTCCTTCCAAAGGCGACTTTTCAAGAAAAATTGATCCGGCGACAGTTCCATTTACTTACGGTGAAATGTATAACAAAAATGCATTTTACCCAGAAACTTCAACTGCATTGCAGGAACCATACATTTTGCGCAATTTCAGAGGACAAGCTCTAACGATTATGCCTTTTGTATACAATCCTCAAACAAAAACACTCAGGGTTTATCACGAACTTGTAGTTGAAATGTTTAAATCTGGCAATGGCGGGGAAAATCAATTTAGTCGTTCTGGCTCATCAATTAAGGAAGATCCTGAATTCAGTCACATTTATAACCATCATTTTATCAATTTTCAGGAAACCCAACAAAGATATCCAATTCTTGAGGAACAGGGAAATTTGTTAATTATCAGTCATGGCCCATATATGGAAGCCATGCAGCCTTTTGTAGAGTGGAAAAAAACAATCGGTCGTCCGACACAAATAGTAAACATTACTTCTGTCGGAACAACGCCACAAGCTATCAAAGATTATGTAACAAACTATTACAATACAAATGGATTGACGCATCTTTTGCTTGTGGGCGACCATCAACACGTTCCAAGTTTCAACAACACAGCTTCCGGCGGATATTCAGATAATTATTATGGTTATCTGGCAGGTAATGATTCTTACAATGAACTTTTCGTTGGCCGTATTTCAGCTGAGACTACAACCCATGTTGAAACTCAAATTCAAAAAATTATCACTTACGAACGTGATCTGGATGAAAATGCAACTTGGTTAAGTATTGGAACAGGTGTTGCACGCAATGAAGGTGCCGGCAACGGACACAATGGTGGAGAAGCAGATTACGTGCATATGGATTACATCCGTGACAGTCTGCTGAATTTCACTTATACTACTGTTCATCGCGAATATGACGGTGGAGTTCCGGGCATGCCAAACACGACAGCAGCGCAAATTTCACAAAGAATTAATGCTGGTACAAGTGTGATTAATTACTGTAATCATGGTTCACAAAACAGCTGGAGCGTTGCTAATTATTCAACAAGCCATGTTGATGCCCTTACCAACACTGATCGTTGGCCAATAGTTTGGGCTGTTGCCTGTGACAATGGCAGATTTACGAATGGAACTTGTTTTGCTGAAACCTGGATGAGAGCAACGCACAACGGACAACCAACAGGTGCAATTGGAACAATGATGTCATGGATTTCACAACCATGGCAACCACCAATGACTGGTCAGGATGAAATGGTTACAATATTGGTTGAAGGATACCAAAACAATATCAAACGTACTTTTGGCGGCACTTCCATCAATGGAAGCATGAAAATGGTTGATCTCCATGGAGCAAGTGGTAAAAGCACACATGATACATGGATTTTGTTTGGAGATCCAACGCTCACATTACGTACTGCAACCCCAATGCCTGTTACAGTTTCTCATTTACCGGCTATTTTCCTTGGAATGTCAGAATTCACAGTAAATGCTAATGCAGAAGGAGCGTTGGTTGCACTTACAATTGATGGTGAAATCATTGGCTCAACTACAATCTCAAATGGCTCTGCGCTTGTTACATTTCCAGCATTAAATAATGTAGGCTCTTTGAAAATTGCTGTTTTTGGTTTCAATACAATCACCTACATTCAGGAAATTGATATTATACCCGCCTCAGGGCCTTTTATGGCTTATGTTTCCAGTACTGTAAACGGCGCTTCTACAGGTCAGGTGCATTATGGTCAGGATGTAACTCTTGGAGTTCAAGTGAAAAATCTTGGAGTCGAACCTGCATCAAATGTTATTGCTACAATTACAACTTCTTCACCTTATGTGACTCTAGTGACAAGCTCAGCATCTTATGGAACAATCCAGCCGGACGAGGTTATGATGGTAAATGACGCTTTCAGCTTTACCGTTAGTGACGATGTTCCGAATAATACACCCATTTTATTCAACCTTACGATGGCAGGAGATGAAGCAACCTGGGAGGCTACTTTCAATCTTAAAGCGCTTGCTCCTTCATTTAGTATTGGAAACTTCAGCATTTCTGATGCATCAGGTAATGGAAACGGAATGCTCGATCCGGGTGAAACAGTTGATCTTTTTGTAAACTTTTCAAATGCCGGCCTTAGTGATGCCAATGACATTACTGCTTTGCTAACATTTAACAACCCTTATATTACAGTAAATCAGGGAACTTTTGAAACCGATGTAGTAGCAGCAGGTGAATCTACTTCAGCAATTTTCAATATCTCAGTCAGTGGAGGAACTCCAATTGGTCAGGCAGTCGAGTTTAGTTTTTCGGTTGCAGCTGGGGCCTATCAGGCAGAAAAATCATTCTCCTCAAAAATTGGATTGATTATAGACGATTTTGAAACAGGTGATTTTACCGCTTATCCATATACTTTTGCAGGAAATCTTCCTTGGGTAATTACAAATGTTAACCCTTATGAAGGCGTTTTTTCGGCCAAATCCGGAGCTATTACACATAGCCAATCATCACAAATGATTCTTCAGTACGAGGTAAGTAACAATGATTCTATTTCATTTTATCGTAAAGTTTCCTCAGAATCAGGCTACGATTACATGCGTTTCTACATCAATAATGTGAAGGTTGGTGAATGGGCCGGAAACGTTGCCTGGAGCAAAGTTGCTTATCCTGTTGCAGCTGGTTTGCGCACTTTCAAATGGGAATACATGAAAGATTTCACTGTTTCAAGTGGTGATGATTGTGCCTGGGTAGATTATATTACTTTGCCACCAGCGCTAACAACAAATGGATGGGCAGGTAACAGTGCAACAATTTGCGAAGGCGAAACACACCAGCTTGATGGTACCGCTACACATTATAACTCGCTTATCTGGACAACCTCTGGAACAGGAACATTCAGCAATCCTGCTATTCTAAACCCTGTATACACGCCAAGTGAAGCGGATATAGTATCAGGAAGTGTTGATTTGAAACTCACTGTAACAGGCAATAGTGCAACAGTGGAAAGCACAAAAACACTTAATATAAACCATATGCCTGAGGTATTTGCCGGAGAAGATGGCTTTATTTGTGTCGGAACAGCCTTTGAACTCAATCTTGCTACAGCATCAAACTACAGCTCTTTGCTCTGGATGTCGTCAGGATCTGGAATGTTTAGTGATACGAATGCTTTACATCCAGTTTATACACCAGATGCAGCTGATTTTGCTGCAGGTCAGGTTCAACTTAATCTTATAGCTACAGGGATTGGCTCATGTGCTGATAATTCCTCAACGATTGTTTTAAATTTCCATAGTTTACCTACCGCATTGCTGACAGGTGACCAAACAATTTGCCATGGTCAGACTGCTGAGGTTTCGATTACCCTTACTGGCGAAGCCCCTTGGACAATTGAAATGGCTGACGGAATGGGCTCACATGAAATTCCAACTTCACCTTTCACAATGTCGATGACACCAGGTGAGGCCACAACTTATGCACTTGTAAGTGTTAGCGATGCCAATGGATGTATAAATGAAGCAGAAGGTCAGGCTCATATTTCAATGAACTTTTCACCCATAGCACCTCTAAAACCAGCAGCTCCTGATACTATCGACCATGCGTTTGTAAGCTCAAGTAATTTACAAATTGAGGCTGTAGTCAATGCAGATAGTTATGTATGGCAACTTACTCCATCCG
>JAGXRB010000266.1 GCA_018336075.1 Bacteroidota bacterium | reverse complement strand
TGGTGCAGTATTTTGATAGTATTATCGATTACAATTTCACTGCCAACGTCGAAAAGGAATTCGATGAAATTGCCGAAGGACGAAAGGTTTGGAATGAAATGATTAAAGAGTTTTATGGGCCTTTTCATAAAAAAATTGTCGACACGACCGAGAATGCCGGTAAGTTTTCAGGCGAAAAGCTCTTAGGAATTGACCCTGCATCAGGGAATAACGTGTTTGTCAAAGTTGGCCGTTTTGGTCCAATGGTTCAGATTGGAGATACGGAATCAGAAGAGAAACCGCGCTTTTCAGGGCTCAGGAAAGACCAGAGCATGGAGGAAATCAGTCTGGAAGAAGCGTTAAAACTGTTCGAATATCCCAGAAATATCGGGAAGTTTGAAGAAAAGGATGTTACGGTGGCTATTGGCAGGTTTGGCCCTTATGTAAAGCACAACAGCCAGTTTTTCAGTCTTGCAAAAACTGATGATGCAGCAACAATTGATCTGGAAAGAGCAATTGAACTCATTGATGGAAAACGTACAAAGGAAGCGCAAAGTGTAATCAGGGAATTTGAAAAAGAACCCGGATTAAAAGTTCTGAACGGTCGTTACGGCCCGTATATAAGCTTTAACAAAAGCAATTTCAAAATTCCAAAAGGAACTGATCCGGAAAAACTCAGTTTTGAAGACTGCATGAGCATTGTTAACAATCCGGATAATGCTCCAAAAAAGCGATTTGTAAAGAAAAAAGGTAAATAGCGAGATAAGTTCATTTCTTTTTGAAATGACTGAATTCTGGAAAAAACTATTGAATCAATTTTATATCATTGATTTTAAGTTTTTTACACTTCTTTGTCAACGCTTTTTATTACTTGATAAAACGGAAGCTTTTCGAGTATTATTCTAAATATTCCTTATGAGGCAGATTCTAAAAACTTCCTTTACCGAGATGCTGGGAATTGAACACCCTGTTTTGGTTGCGCCAATGTTTCTTATTTCAAACAGCGAAATGGTAATTGCTGCACTTGAGGCTGGAGCAACAGCTGCTATTCCTGCATTGAATTACCGAACCGATGATGCAATGATTGCGGCAATTTCGGAAATCCGTCAAAAAAGCAGTAAGCCCTTTGGATTCAATCTTATTGTAAACAAATCGAATCCACACTTTAAGAAGCAGCTTGAAACACTTTGCAGGATGAAGGTGGATTTTATCATCACTTCACTTGGCAGTCCTGAAGAAGTGATAAAGCGCTGCAAACCACTTGGAATAAAAGTTTTTTGTGATGTGGTGAATCTTGAGTATGCGAAAAAAGTGGAAGCATTGGGCGCAGATGCCCTTATTGCTGTAAACAGCAGTGCAGGAGGTCATTGTGGCCCTTTACCATCAGATGAACTTATTCCGCTGCTGGTCAGAAATTGCAATATTCCGGTCATTTCAGCCGGTGGCGTCGGAAAAGGAATCCACATTAAACAGGCACTTGATCTAGGTGCTTCCGGAGTCTCTGTCGGAACACTTTTTATCGCCTCTGATGAAGCCCCTGTTTCTGCGGAATACAAACAGGCATTGATCGATTTTAACGCTCAGGATGTCGTGCTCACTAGTCGTTTGTCTGGAACGCCTCTCACAGTAATTAATACGCCCTACGTCAGGCAAATTGGCACAAAGCCGGGGTTTCTTGAGGTGTTGATGAAAAAGTATCCCTTTTTCAAAAAGCAGTTAAAGTTATTGATTGCATTCAGAGGAATGAAAAGAATAGAGAAGTCAGCTTTTAAAGCAACATATAAAACCGTTTGGTGTGCAGGGCCATCTATAGGATTTATCACCAACATACGCCCACTGAAGGAAATCATACAAACATTGATGGAGGAATTAAAGGAAACCCTAGACTGGCAATGAAACCTATATCTCCTGACCCCAAAAGCCTGCTCCTTTTTCAACTTTAAGGTTACCCAACACTTTGATCTGACATGCAAGACGCAGGCCACGGCTGATGCAGTGTGGCGGGAAACTCAACCTTGTTTTTTCGACAGTAGTCATCTTACTGACTTTGCCATTTATTTTGACCGAACATGTGCCACATGTGCCTAAGCCACGGCAGTTAAAAATCTTTGAACTACCATTATGCAGGGCCAGATTATGATCAACTAAAACCTGTCGAAGATTTTCGCCAATTTCGCAATCTATACTTTTTCCATCAAACTCTACTATGGGCATTGAAACTTATTTAGTTGCTTTAAACAGAACAGAACACCTTTTGTTTGCCTGATGTTGAAATATTACCGAAAGGAGAAATGTAATAGGCCAATTGAGTGAGCGATAATTGGCCTAAAGTTTCTATCCTTCGGCATTGTACCATCACAGCTTTTGGATTCATTTATAATTCACTTTGGTCTAAAATACCGATAGAATTCAAAAATTACAGTCAACTTCAGATGTGTCAGATATAAAGTTGAAACACATCCACAATCTGCATGATAATCAGATGTGAAATAGGAGTTTATTAAAACAAAAAAGCCGGTTAAACCGGCTTTTTTGTTTTATTTCAGCAATAGGTTTGCTTCTCCGATCTGGTTATCGCCCTCGTAGATATCGACGGTGTACATACCTGGTTTAAGCTCCTGCGTATCGCGTTTATCCCAGTAGACACATATCTCCTGATCAGTGTTGCGATAGTCTATAACCTCCATAATTGAGTACTGCAGACGCTCTCCTTTAAAGAGAAACGAGTAGGCATCATCGCGGCTTTTTACCAGAATTTGTGATTCTGGCGGAGCAGCAATACGGAGATAAATATTTTTGTTTCCTGCTTGAATAATGCTGTTTTCAGCCAGTGTAAAACAAATTTTTATACGTTCAACACGGCTGGCACGATCTGTTTCGGTTTCACCACGTCCACGTTGTCTAACGCCGGTTACCTCAACATTAAAGGTGCGAAAAACTCCGGCAAGCTCAACTTTTTCAGTGAGTTCTTCTTTTGTTCTGATAAGCTGCTGTGAGCGTTTACGCTCTTGAACTACCTCTTCTCTTATGCGTTCATTTTCTTCAGTCAAATTCTGATTCACAGTATGCAGAGAGTCCATTTGCCTAACGTATCCTTGAGAAATAACCTGCAGACGCTCGAGTTTTTTCTTTATTTTATAGTATTCCCATTGTGTATTAAGCAGATTTTTGATTTCGTTAGCATTGGCCTGAATGAGACTGTCTTTCGATACAAGTGAGTCAGCAAGAGCACCGTATGCTTGTTTGGTGAGGTTGTGTTCCGCAATCAAACTATCCACTTCCCGCTGAAGTAAAACACGTTGTTCTTCTTTCTCATCTTGAAGCACTCTAAGGGTGGATTTGGCCGAAATAAGCCAGATCGATAGCGCTATGATGATTAAAGCGAAAATCGCCAGAATTATGTACAACCAACGTGTTGAGTTTGGCGAGGGTATTTTTTTTGCCTGTTGGGAACTTTCCATAGTTTTGCTGTTAATACATTGAATTTACAAAAGTACAGCAAAATTTGGGAGTGTGCAAGTCCTTAAGGGAAGTTCAGTGTGTGCAAAAGCGGGTATTGAAATGAATAAGATAAACTACTTTTTGGGCAGAAATTCACAATACCAATTGCATGCCTCTTTCAGGCCTTTTTTCAAATCATATTGAGGGTCGTATCCCAATAAAGTTTTAGCTTTTTCAATGGATGCAAGTGAATGGGGAATATCACCTTTGCGATAAGGACCGTTTAAAATATCAACGTTGGCTATTTTGGGATCAAAATCAGAGAGTATTTCGCGAAGCCAGCCAGCCAGTTGATTCAATGTTGTACGGTCTCCAAAAGCAACGTTAAAAACTTGATTTATAGCTTGTTGATTTTCTGTTGTTGCTGCAAGCAGATTGGCTTGAACAACATTTTCAATATAGGTGAAATCGCGGCTATATTCACCTCCACCATTGATGACAGGGCTTTCATGTTGTAAAAACTGCATCACAAATTTCGGAATTACGGCAGCATAAGCTCCATTAGGGTCTTGTCGCTGGCCAAAAACATTGAAATAACGCAATCCGATACACTCCAAACCATAGGTGCGGGCGAAGACATCTGCGTAGAGCTCATTTACATATTTCGTTACAGCATAGGGTGAAAGAGGTTTTCCAATGATGTCTTCTACCTTCGGAAGGGCCTCAGAATCTCCGTATGTGCTCGAGCTTGCTGCATAAATGAAGCGCTTCACACCTGCATCACGCGATGCAACGAGCATATTAAGAAATCCATCAATATTAACTTCATTTGTAGTTTTTGGGTCATTTATTGAGCGGGGAACAGAGCCCAGAGCAGCTTGATGGAAAACCAGCTGTTGGCCATTGCAAGCTTTTTGACAACTTTCAAAATTACGTATATCAGCTTCAATCAAACGAAAAGATGGATTGTTTGCAAACGCCTGAATATTGTGCTTGTATCCGGTCGAGAAATTATCGAGGCAAGTAACTTTTGCACCTTCTTTAAGGAGTGCATCAATAAGGTTCGACCCAATAAAACCAGCACCACCAGTGACTAAAACCGTTAAATTATTTAGACTTTTCATTATCTGAATTATTATCTGAAAATTGCAGAATTGATTTAACCTTTCTTGGCTGCTACGTCTTTATTGGTCTCCTTTTTTGCTTCATTGACCACCTCTACCTGTGTGCGAGGGATGTTGAGCGTGATGGTTTGACCAATTGCTTCAATAATTACCAGCAAGCGATGTTTGTTTTTATAGCGTACGAGCCGTCCGATAAGGCCTTCCATTTGTCCTCGCTTCACTCTTACAAGCTGTCCGGCCGCAATAGGCTGCTCATCAGAACTCAATGATTCAGGATCACTTAAATAATAACGAATGGCTTCGATTTGCTTTTCGGGAATTTCAACAGCTTTGCTTTCAAAAGACACAAAACGCATGGCTCCAGGTACATTGACTGCATTGAAAAATTGATTTTGATGAATGCAAACAAATATATACGATCTGAACAATGGTTCTTCTACTTTTTTTAAGCGGTCGCTCCACTTACGCATGCGGGTTATTAATGGCAGATAGGCTTCAATACCTGCATACTCCAACTCCAGAAGAACCTTTTTTTCGGCTCTGGAACGGGTATAAAGTGCAAACCATTTCTTTTCGCTCATCTTGTTCTAGGATTGCTTAAGTCAAGAAGGGCAAATCCTCCTGAAGCACTTAAATATTGTTTAGAAGCCGCTAAAAAAAACCTGGTTTAGCTTGTTTTCCTTCGTCAGTATAATAGCCATAACCAGAGCCATATCCATAACCATATCCGTAACAGTAGCCATATCCGTAGCCATAGCCACCTCCGGAACGGACATCATTTACGAGAATACTCATAAGATTGTGTAAAAATAAATTTTTTTCTTTAGATGCATATCATTGTTAATTTCTTTAGAATTAATTTTTTAAAGACAATACTGGCAAAGCCAACTGTTGTTTCCGTTATCATTGCGCTTTTTAGTATTTTTGCTGAAAGAAACCCCAGAAAAAGAATGATTAAAAAAGCACTTTTATTTATCCTTTTTATTGCTGCAGCAGGCTGTAGCAGATCGATTGTTTTCGATGAAACGACATATTTTGAGGATCTTATTTGGAACAGATTCAACCACGTAGTTCACGACTTCACCATTGAAGATTTAAGTTCAACATATGATCTTAAAGTGAAGTTTTCCCATACCGATTCCTACATATCAGATCACATAAGTATGAATATTACACTCTATTTTTCAGGTGGAGGCATGCGTTCGCGCGATTATGACTTCAGACTTCAGGATAGTCAGTTGAAGTGGTTGGGGAATGAGAATAATGGCTTATATAACAATGAATTTCTTGTGATTTCGGGCGTTAGATTTCCTGAGGCAGGCGAGAGTCAGATTCGCGTAGAGAACAAAATGACAAAATTCAACACCCTCGGTGTTGCCGCCGTTGGCGTTGTTGTCGAAAAAACAAAAACGAAATAGAGCTCAGGGGATTTTTAACATTTAATTAATTTGTTTTCTACAAAACAGATTTTCGACTAATACCAGATTAATCCTTCTGAAATTTCACCTGTTTTATGGGCAATGCCCTTACTTTTGCGATAACCTGCAAACCATGCTAAAAGTGCATCACAGCTGTGTTTTGAGTTTTGCATAAACTTAATTTCCAATTCAGTTTCCTTCCTGATGAAAGCGACAATGTCATCACAGTAAAGCGCATTGGATTTGTCGCGTCTGCTTTCCGGAATCACAGTCTCAACCATGCGTGGATAAGCCTCGTAAAATATTTTTCCTGATTTGGCCCAGAACTTTGCAAGCCGCATAGCTCTTGCTGTCAGTCCTCCAAGAAACATGGGCGACATGGCCTGTAGATGTCTGTCGCAATCCCTGTAGAAGAAATCGTCTCCCTGTCCTTGATAAGCTTTTGGCAGCGAAAGTGGCGCATCTATCATTACAAATTCTGGTGACAACTTTTCGATCCACTCATTACAAAAAAGGTCTGCATCTTGCTTTTTTGTAGTTTGGATTATGACAAGTTCAAATGAAGTATCATAGCAGAGAGCAGTGGTTCCGGCCAATTTAGCTCCAAAATCGATTCCAAAATGCATTTCTAAACCCGTGCAGCTGATAAACCTCCATCCACACCAATTACCTGACCTGTAGTCCATGAGGACTCAGTACCAAGCAAAAAAGCGGCCATATTTGCAATATCTATGGCCTCACCAACACGTTGCAGTGGATGTCTCTTTGCTGAGGCTTCAATTTTTTCGGGTGTTGAAAGTAATTTTGCTGCCAAAGGTGTATTGGTCAAAGAAGGTGCAACTACATTCACGCGGATTGCTGGCGCCAACTCAGCAGCCAATGAGCGCCCCAATCCTTCAACAGCACCTTTGGCCGCTGCAATGGAGGCGTGAAATGGCATACCCTGTGTAACAGCAACTGTGCTGAAAAGCACAACTGACGAACGATCGCCGTTTTTCAGGGCTTTGAGAGCTGCCTGTAAAACCTTTACTGCCCCCACAACATTTACCTCAAAATCGTTTCTGAAATCAGCTGCTTTAAGACCTCTTATTGGCTTCAGATTAATGGTTCCGGGCAGATATGCCAATCCATCAAGACTTTCCGGCATTCCTTCGGCAGCCCAGTCATCTTCCAGAAAACCTGATTCAATAAAATGAACGTTTTCTAAATGCTGCAATTCCTGCGGATGTTGTGTAATTAAATATAAAGTATGGCCTTCAGCGGATAGTTTTTCTGTCAAAGCGCGTCCAATGCCTGAAGAGGCACCTGCAATAAGGTATTTTCTCATTTTAAAACTGTTTTCTAATTAAACAATCTCAATTAGAAAAAGTTTGATTTATTGAAGCAATGCTGTTTTTGGCTTGATGTAAGAATGTGCTGATAATGACTTTTCTCAATAGCTACTTCGAAATCACGATTCCCAGTATATCATTGATTTTACGACGCAGTTCATCAAGTTTCTTTTTTTGAACCATCACTTCAAACTGTTCTTCAAAAGAGTCTGCATCTTTGATTTTTTCGCCCAAATCCTGAATACGGGCATCGATGATTTTTTCTTTGTATCGGAAAAGATTGTTAGTAATAGACAGTTTGAGGACATCTTGTTCTGTTTTCACAAAAATTCGTTTACGCTCCCAGTTGTGAAGTTCATAAGGCGTTGTAAGCAAGTCAATTGCCAGCATTGAGATATCAGGTTCGGCATGAGAAATAAATTGCTGTTCGCCTGGCACGACACTTTCATCCAAAGCTTGTGCAAAAATTTGCATGATTTTTAAATGTGTCGGATGCTCAAACCAAAGATTATCGTTTTTGAGATCTTCTACGATAAACTGCGCTACCGTTTCTGAATAAGTATCTGGAAATCCATCTTCGTTAACAACCTCATGATTAAGCTCCTGCCGACCATATTGCAGAAGTATTTTTACAAGTTCACGCTCCTGATAGTAACCGGATTTTGCTTCAGGTCCTGCAATTACATGCGCTTCCTGCTTTGTGACTTCCGCAGCAGTTTCGGGTGTTTCAGTACCGGTTTTCGATCTGAACTTCTGTCGCAACAGCTTGTTCAGTTCGTTCATCAAAGTCTGTTCTTCCACTTCCAGCATGCGGCTGCACTCTTTCACATATACTGAGCGGTAAATTGGCTCAGGTATCAGCGAAATAGTGTGAACAATCTCTTTGATGAGACCTGCTTTTTTGATGGGATCGTGGGCTGATTCCTCGAGTAAAAGGCCTGTTTTGAAACTGATAAAATCTTTGGCATTATTAAGGATATAGGCCTCAACATCGGAAGTGCGGTTTTTTCTTACAAACGAGTCCGGATCGTCGCCTTCGGGGAAAAGAAGCACGCGCACATTCATGCCTTCTTCCAAAATCATATCGGTTCCGCGAAGGGAAGCATTGATGCCGGCTTTATCACCATCATAGAGTATGGTAATGTTGTTTGTATAGCGACGAATAAGGCGTATCTGATCGGTAGTAAGTGAAGTGCCTGAACTTGCTACAACATTTTCGATGCCGGCCTGATGCATAGAAATAACGTCGGTATAACCTTCAACCAGCAGACAGTTATCAAGCTTGCTAATCGCATTTTTGGCAAAAAAGATACCGTAAAGTGTTTTACTTTTTAAATAGATTTCTGACTCGGGCGAGTTGAGGTATTTCGCCTTTGTTTTGTCGGAACTTAGTATGCGTCCACCAAAACCTAAAACCTTTCCGGTAAGGTTATGAATTGGAAAAAGCACTCTGCCCTGAAAGCGGTCATAAAGCCTTTCGACTGAACCAACAGAAAGCCCTGTTTTAAGTAAAATTTCTTCTGGATAACCATTTTTTTTCGCATGAACAGAAAAGGCATCCCGATGGTCGGGCGAATAACCCAACTGGAATTTTTTTATGGTTGCCTCTCTGAAATCACGCTCTTTGAAATAACTAAGTCCGATGGCCCGGCCTTCATCAGAATCAAAAAGGATGGATGAAAAATACTGTTGCGCAAAGGTGTTGAGGTTGAACATGCGTTCGCGCTCATTCAGTGCGGCAGTTTCTTCCGGTGTCTGTTCCTTTTCTTCTATTTCGATCTGATATTTCCGGGCCAGATAACGCAAAGCTTCAGGATAGCTCACGTGCTCATGTTCCATAATAAACTTCGCCGAGTCGCCGGCTTTGCCGCAGCCAAAACATTTGAAAATACCTTTGGCTGGCGAAACGGTAAAGGATGGTGTTTTTTCCTGATGAAAGGGACAAAGTCCGATCAGATTGCTGCCACGCCTTTTGAGCCCAACAAATTCACCGACGATCTCTTCGATGCGTGCAGTTTCAAGTATGCTTGCTATGGTGTATGCAGGTATCAAAACAAATAAATTTTTAGATGGCGAAATTACGATTTATGCATCGAATTTTGTATTTTTACCAAAGGATTGATTCAAACAATGTAGCTTGGATCTTCCAAAAGAAATCAGCTTAGCAAATCATTGAAGATAAAACCATGAAAGAACAGGCCATTCAGCTTTTAAAGCAACAAATCGAAAAGCTTCGGGAAAAAGATTTTGAATTCAAATCCTGGAGAAAACAAAGCTCCCTGATGCTGATGCGAATTTTTGGAGAGGATGACCCGAAGGTTAAGCAAATCGAAAAACTTGAATATGAATTCAACTCATGGTCGTTGCGTGATGCCTCAGGAAATGAATCCTATGAAGGTGGTGTCCGTCATACGGGCAAAGCCATTCTTGAAGCAGCCATTATGGAACTCGATACTTTTGGTTTGCCGGATCAACAGCATACCGACGAAAATGTAACCGTTGGCAAGTTGATTGCCACTTTATTGCAAGATGAACTCAAAGGAAGTCAGGTGAAGCAGATAAGACTTATTGCACAGTCGAATGAAAGCCATGAAGAGAAAAGGCGTCAGCTTGGTGAACTGCTCGAATCAATTGATAAGGAACAAATGAAAAACATGCTTGCTGCTTTACTGCTGAATGAACACTTTAGCAAGTTGTTTTAAGAAATGCAACAATCACTTTAAAAGCAATATAAAATGAACAAAGTCAGAAGACTATACCGCTCCCGTTTTAACAGAATTCTGGGTGGAGTTTGTTATGGCATAGCCGAGTATATGAATATTGATCCAACAATTGTACGTATAGCCTGGGTGCTCTTTACTGCAATTGGAGGAGCCGGGCTGCTGGCCTACCTTATTTGTTGGGTTGTAATACCAGAATCGCCTTACGGAACCTGAAAATGAAAGGAAGGTGAAAAAATCACATTTCTTTCATTTATTTTGACACAGCTGTCACTTTCAAAAACAACTCATCCAATTGCTGTTGTGCAATTGTTGATGGCGAGTCGATCATCACATCGCGGCCTGAATTGTTTTTTGGGAAAGCAATAAAGTCGCGGATGGAATCGTAGCCTGCAATGAGTGCTGTAAGACGGTCGAAGCCCAATGCAATTCCACCATGTGGGGGAGCGCCAAATTCAAATGCGTTCATCAAAAATCCAAATTGATTCTGCGCTTCTTCATCAGAAAATCCTAACAAGCTGAACATCTTTTTTTGCAGATCACGGTCATGGATACGGATTGAACCTCCGCCCACTTCAACACCATTAATAACCATGTCATAAGCGTTGGCACGCACTTTTCCGGGTTCGTTTTCAAGCAAATGAATGTCTTCAGGTTTGGGTGAAGTAAAAGGGTGGTGCATAGCATAAAAACGCTGTGTTTCTTCATTCCATTCAAGAAGCGGGAAATCTGTTACCCATAATGGTTTAAAAACCTGTGGATTGCGCAACCCAAGCTGATTGCCCATTTCCAGACGAAGCTCATTCAATTGTTTGCGAACGCTATCAGTATTTCCGGATAGGATCAGCATCAGATCTCCTGGTTTGGCATCAAATCGTTCTGCCCATATTTTAAGGTCATCTTCGCTATAAAATTTATCTACTGACGACTTGAAAGTGCCGTCAGCATTGCATTTCACATAAACCAGACCTTTGGCGCCAATTTGTGGTTTTTTCACAAAATCTGTGAGCGCATCAAGTTGCTTGCGCGTGTATTCGCTGCATCCGGCAGCATTGAATCCGACTACAAGTTCAGCATCATCAAAAATACTGAAGCCTTTGTTTTGGGCAAGATCGTTCAGTTCGACAAATTGCATTCCAAAACGAATATCCGGTTTGTCGGAGCCATACATTTTCATTGCGGTGGCGTAATCCATGCGTTCAAAAGTGCCAACATCGATGCCTTTTACTTTTTCAAAAAGGAACCGTGCCATTCCTTCAAAAGTGTTGAGCACATCTTCTTGGGTGACAAAAGCCATTTCGCAGTCAATCTGTGTGAATTCGGGCTGTCGGTCTGCACGCAGATCCTCATCACGGAAGCAGCGAACAATTTGGAAATAGCGGTCGTAGCCGGCAACCATCAAAATCTGTTTAAATGTTTGCGGCGATTGTGGCAAAGCATAAAACTCACCCGGATTCATACGGGATGGAACTACAAAGTCACGTGCGCCTTCAGGTGTGGATTTGATGAGATAGGGCGTTTCAATTTCATAAAAACCCTGACTATCGAGGTAGTTCCGTGTTTCTATTGCTAATCTGTGCCGGAGTGCCAGATTGTGTTTCAGCGGATTGCGGCGGAGATCGAGATAGCGGTATTTCATGCGAAGTTCATCGCCGCCATCAGTTTTATCTTCGATGGTGAAAGGAGGAAGTTTTGAAGCATTGAGCAACTCAATATCGCTAAGCATTATTTCAATTTCACCAGTTGGAATATTTGGATTTTTGGATGAACGTTCGGAAACTGTTCCCGTAACTTTGATCACATATTCGCGGCCAAGATGACGTGCCTTTTCGAGCAGATGCTGCTCAGAAATACCCTCTTCAAGCATAAGTTGGGTGATGCCGTAACGGTCGCGCAAATCAATCCAGAGAAGTGAGCCTTTGTCGCGTGTGCGCTGCACCCAGCCGCTTAATGTTACTTTTTTGCCAACATCTGAAAGGCGCAGTTCGCCGCATGTATGTGTTCTGAACATTTTATTTTCTTTTTAATTTTTAGGCCGCGAAATTACAAAAATTACACCTTATCCCAATGAACTTCGCCATGTGCTAATCTCAGACTAAAAAATGGCCTCACTGAATGTATTCCCGGAAGCTTTATTCGATAAAAAAGATACTTCCAACATCTGTTGGTGGACCATCACAAAGATGGACCAAAATTAAGCCGCAGTTTTTTATGAAAGCTTGAAGGGCATTTGCTTCATCAAGAAAATTGGTGTCACCACAGACATAGAATATATTTGATGTGATGCCGCAAGCGCCTGGAAAAAAACCATGTTTTTGGTGTGGAAGTCTTATCTGACGGGGATTTACAAAAAACACCTCTTTTCCGGCTGAAAGGAGTTTTTTTTCAATGCCTTTATCAGAAGTGATAAAAGTCTGCTCATTTAAGGCTATAAGATTACAACGTGTATAACCTTGCTCAACGTGAATCCTCTGAGAAGGATCAAACATTTCCAGTAAAATCTTATCTGTAATCTGAAGGTTGTGGATGAGGGTTTTCCCGATTGCTACTGCATTATATGAAGCAGTATCAGGATATTGACAGGAAAGATTTTTATCGCCAAAACGAAAAGAAACGCCATGCTTAATAAGTTTTTCGATCCAATGAGAAGGAATTTCAGGCGCTGTTACAAGCGCATAGTTCGTTTGACAGAAAAATATATCAGGATGTGCGGCAATTGAAGGATAAACTGAATTTTGTGGTTCAAGTTGAAGCACTTCTGCAATACTTTGCAAGTTTTCCATTGCCTTTTCCGGCATTCGTGAATCAGCTATTATGAGCATGGTGCAATCTGACTGATGATACATTCGCGTTTTTGCAACAATGGGTTGGCTATGAACTTTACTTTTTTATAGCGATTCAGCAATGTTTTTTTGTTTTTAGCACCATAGCCGATTGCATAATTTCTTTCTGAAGCCGGAACTTCAATTTGTATTTCATTGACCTCAGGCCAGACTTGTTTTTCAAAATGCAGCCGCCACGCCTCTGTAATAACCAATTCTTTGAATGAAGGATGATAAGGGCCTGCCACATAGCCATTGCTATTGAGTTCTTCTGATGGATGAAGCCCAATCCGGATCACTTTTACACCAGCACTGTCAAAAGTTTCAACCAGTTGTGCCGACCAAAAAACAGCCTCACCAACACTCAGTGGAGTATATTCTCCGGCACGAAAAGCTTGTTCAAGCGCTGTTTCGCGGATTACCAGACAGGGATAAATGCGGGTTTCTTCTGCTCCGGCTTCAATGATACGACGCGCTGTTTCAAGTGATTTTTCCAGACTGTCGCCCGGTAAACCAATCATCATTTGTAGCCCAAGCCTGAACCCAAAACTTTTTATGAGAAAGGCAGATGAATTAACATCTGCAACGGTGTGACCCCGGCCACACTCTTCAAGCACGGCTTCATCAAGTGATTGCGCGCCGAGCTCAATGGTGGTTACCCCAAACTCTTTGACCAACTCAAGCCTTGATTCATTGATATAGTCTGGTCTTGTGCTTAGGCGTATGCCATTTATCTGGCCTTTTTGCAAAAATTGACTGGCCATTTCCAGACATTGTTTTTGATATTTCTCTGGTAAACCAGTGAAATTACCACCAAAAAACGCTATTTCAATGTGATTGTCTCCTTTGGGGATGCTTTGCAGATGTGTTTCGATGGTTGCACGCATTTCCTGTAATGACGGTATTTTCAACTGACCTGAAATTGCTGCCTGATTGCAATAGCTGCATCTGAACGGGCAAGCCAGTTCCGGTAGAAAAAGTGGAATATTGAAATGTTTCGCCATCATGCAAAGTTGCGCAATTATAGCTTAATAACAGAAGATGGAATTTGATTTATCCCGAAACTGTTTACCTGGATAAGGGAATAGTTTGAAAATTAATTCTTCAGATCATCAAATTCGAGACGTCGCGAAGTGACATATCTTTTTTTGAAATATTCTTCCTGAGAGAGCCATTCCGCCTTCAGTCCATGGCGCGTGCTGTGAATTATCTGAACGTCGTTGGTGTCAGAAACATCGA
The DNA here is from genome assembly GCA_018336075.1 of Bacteroidota bacterium. Taxonomy (GTDB): domain Bacteria; phylum Bacteroidota; class Bacteroidia; order Bacteroidales; family F082; genus JALNZU01. Next base: position 21,767 of record JAGXRB010000266.1, on the reverse strand, counting down.
TGACAATGGCAACATGGCCTATTTGCGAACTTTTAATATTACGCCCCTTAAAAAAAAGCAAATCTCCTTTTCGCACGGAATCGATGGCTACAGGTGACCCGATTTCGACCTGTGTTCTGCTCGATGGAGGCAATTCAATCCCAAATTGTTTGTACACATGATATACAAAACCTGAGCAGTCGAAACCTTTTTCTGTTTTTCCACCATATCTGTAGGGTGTTCCAATAAATTTTCTGGAATAATTTATCAGACTGTCAATAGGAATCAAAGGGCGGAAATCTGTAAAAATTCTGAGGGTGTCTGATTGAAGACTGTCTGACTGCAAGATGTGAGAAAGAAGACTGTCTGTTTGAACAGAAGCTTTTTGAATTGAATCTGATGGCAATTCCAGATTTTGTGCACTTAGCCAAAAAGATGTGCAAAAAAGAACCATCAAGATTAATAACCTCATATATAACCGATTAAGTTTGCGATATCTAAATCACTTCAATTGAAGGAAGTGCGAAAGTAACGAATATATTCCCCAGCTATTGTTTTCTTTTAAAAAAACGCTGCTTTATTTGTAACCAAAGCCTTGAAGCTGCGTCAAAAAGGCCGAACAAAAAGTTAAACCTTTTAAATTAAAAGCCATGATAGACATTACAGCAATTGCCATAGTTGGCATCATTTTTTCAACAATTTACGGACTCTTTTTCTTGTTTGTCCGCCGCCGCGAACGCCTCACAATGATGGAAAGAGGCTACGACCCTAAAGTGTTTTACAACGAACACACAACCGACAGATTCAGCAGTCTTAAGTACGGTATGCTGTTCATCGGTGTTGGTGCTGGCATCCTCATTGGAAATATTTTGTCCGTGATGACAAGCATTGACAAGGAAACAGCCTTGTTCTCCATGGTGCTGCTTTTAGGTGGAGTTGCACTGACATTGAATTATGTCATTGAAAAAAAGGAGAAATCTGCGAAATAGTTCATTATCCATCAGAAAACTTTTTCAAGTGTTGACCTCTTCCGGTAGGATGAGGTCAGCTTTATTGATTAAACCAAAAGACCAGATTTATGAAAAGAATATTTATAAGCTTGATGCTTGCCGGTTTTGCATTGTTTTTGCAAGCCCAAACCGCATTGAATTCGCAAAGTCTCGACAGTCTGATGCGACTGCTCGAAGCAAATGATAAATTAATGGCTTCTGTTAGCTTGATGCAGGATGGAGAGATCATTTACAGCAAAGCCATTGGCTTCAGGGATATTGAAAAACAACTAAAAAATGATGAAAATACGGTCTTTCGCATAGGCTCAATCTCAAAAATGTTTACATCAGTCATGATACTTCAACTTGTAGATGAGGGAAAACTAAGGACAGATGATAAACTTGCTGCTTTTTTTCCTGATATTCCCGAGGCCGAAAATATTACCCTCGAACACTTGCTTCGCCACAGAAGCGGAATTTTCAGTATCACTGACGACAGTCTTTATCTGACCTATAACACCACTTTTCAACCGAAGGAAAAAATGCTTGAACGTATTCAATCATCCAAAAGGGTTTTTGCACCAGATGAAAAGACAGAATACAGTAATTCAAACTACATTTTACTGGGATATATTCTGGAGCAAATTACCGGAAAAACATTTCAAACTAATCTAAAAGAGAGAATTACTGTTCCATTAGGATTGAAATCGACCAGTTATGGGTCTGAAATTATTTCAGAGAACAATGAAGCTGAGTCCTATCGTTTTGATGGGAAATGGACACTTGAAGAAGAAACCGATATGTCGGTTCCGGGGGGTGCCGGCGCATTGGTTTCTACAACCGCTGAACTCAACCGCTTTATTTGGGCACTATTCAAAGGTGAATTGCTTTCAGAAGCATCCAGAGAGGCCATGACAAAACTTGTGGATAATTTTGGATTGGGCATTTTTGCTATGCCATTTTACGAACATAAAGCACTTGGACATACAGGGGGAATTGATGGTTTCAGATCTTCATTATTATATTTTCCTGAAAAGGATCTTGCCGCTGCAATTTGCGTAAATGCTTCCAATTACAATCCAAATGAGTTGCTGATTGGCGTATTAAGCCTTGTTTTCGAAAAAGAATATGAATTTCCATCTTTTGAAGTAATGGAAATAAATCCTGAAATTCTTTCCCAATATATCGGCATTTATGCAAAGGAAGGGTTTCCTTTGAAACTTGAAATTACCTTAAAAGAGAATCAGCTTTTTGCACAGGGAACGGGTCAGGCTGCATTTCCGCTTGATGCAGTTGACGCAAGTAATTTCAAATTTGATGCCGCAGGGATAAAAATCAGCTTTTCAGAAAACACCCTTACATTGAAGCAAGGCGGAATGAATATCGTTATGACAAAGGAAAATTAACCCTTTTCTATCCACAACATAAAAACGGCCATTTTTAAAATGTTGCCGTTTTTTTTATTTTTTTTCTGCAACTAAAGGAAGACTGATTGAATCTTACCAATGAATTTCCTGACCGTGAAAAACTACCACCTTCATCAGATTCTCAAAGCTCTTTGATTAAAGCTTAAAAAACAAGTTTTGCAACAGAATGAAACTAAAAATTTCTACCATGAAATACATGAGAATTACCGCAATTTTTATCATTGCACTTTTGGCAACCTCTTTTTCAAGAGAGCCATCTTTTGAAGAAATGTCCGCCTATAAGCCTGTACTTCTAAAAAAATCAGATCTGGCAGTAAGCGTTTTTATGATGGAAGCGAAGGAGTTTGAAAATCCTGGAAAAATCTATCTCTATGGCAGCAACATTTATATTGTTGACCTCTACAAAGGCATTCATGTGATCGACAATGCTGACCCATATAATCCTCAGAAAACCGGATTTCTGCACATACCGGGCGTGATGGATCTGGCGATCAGAGACAGCGTCCTTTATGCTGACAACGCCATTGATCTGGTTTCGGTTGATATTCGAAACTATCCGCAAATAGAAGTCATCGACAGAACACAAGATGTATTTCCTGAACCATCTCCTCCGGATTTGATTGGTTTTGGCTGGAATTACAGAAGGCCTGAAAACACCGTCATTGTTGGCTGGGTAAAGAAATAATAATGTTAAACAGATCAATAAGAATAGTCATGTCTAAATCAAAATACTTTTTTTTAGCAGCGCTTTTTTTCATGATGTTTTCATGCAGCAAAGATTCTGAAATGTCGGAAACCGGCAAAAGTGGTTCAATGGCCAGATTCACCATTAAAGGAAACTATCTGTACACCGTTGATGAGGCCAGTCTAAACACCTTTGAAATTATAAAGAATCAACCGGTGAAGCACTTGCAAAAACAATATTTAGGGTTTGGAATCGAAACAATTTTTCCGGCAGAGGACAATCTTTTTATCGGCGCCAGAGATGGAATGTACATTTTTGGACTGGCAAATCCTGCTTACCCAATCAAAAAAAGTTTTACACCGCATTTCATCAGCTACGACCCTGTTGTAGTAAAAGGCGATTATGCATATGTCACTTTGCGAAGTGGCGAAACTGGATGGGGAAGGAATGCATTGTTGATTTTCGATGTGAGCAATACTGTCGCGCCTGAACTTAAAGCCGAGTTTAATATGACCAATCCACGCGGTTTGGGCATCGACAATGATCTGCTTTTTGTTTGTGATGACGGACTTAAGGTTTTCAGGGTAACAAACGGTATTATACTTGAACTTATTAACGCTTTTTCTTTTGATATGCCTGTTATTGATGTGATTCCGGATAACAATGTGCTTTATCTTGTTGCCGAGGACGGCCTTTATCAGTACAGTTATGATGGCGATGAAATAAATTTTCTCAGCAAATTAACCATTCCTTATGATTCAAAGGATGAGTAAAAGCCTGACTACAGTTCATCAGGAACTGATGAATAGATTCATTAACAAATAGCATCTTAAAAAGCAATAATAAACCTTGTAACACCCACTATAAATGAAGCGTTTATTTACAATTCTGCTGTTTTTTCAAATAAGCTTATTTGTTGCAGCACAAGAGCCGGAAACAATATCAGGGAATAAATTTCCAACCAGAATGATCAGTTTTGTTCCGCAATATGCTTTTATGAATGGTCTCAGGCTTGATTATGATTTTCAGCTGACAAAAAACAACTGGATTCAACTTGCGCCCACTTTTTATGTTGGCAAAGAAAGCATGGATATTGGCAATTTTGAAGAAATCGCAGGAATAGGGTTGCATGCTTATCACCGCTACCATCCCGGCGAAGGTTTTGGCGAAGTGCCTGTTTATCTTTCTTTTGGACCAGTATATCAGTACTTTCATCTTGAACATGAAGAATGGGAAATGAGTAAGACTATCTTAAGAAACACACATATTCATCGTATAGGACTGGATGTAATTATTGGTATTTTCAGCCCGGTGGTAAATGATATTGTTTTTGACGTTTACACAGGAATTGGCCTTAGACACGCTTTTCAAACAACAGATGCTGTCAAAGCAAGGAAGTTTGATGACAGTATTGTTGATTTTGGCTATTCAGGAAGCATTTTCATTCTGGGGCTTCGCATTGGAATTCCATTAAATTAATTTGTTAAAATTAAGTTTATGCAAAACAGTAATTTTTCAAAAGCCCTCATCATAGTCATATTTGTTTTTTTTGGTGGAATTTTTCATCAGACGCAGGCACAGATTTCAGAAAACAAGCAAGAACAAACAACCAGAATTATGCTGGTGCCTCAATATTTAATCAACAATGGCTTTAGAATTGAAATTGACAGGTTATTAAAGGAGAAAAACCGTTGGATTACTTATGCGCCAACAATTTACTATCGCGATAAAGAGAGTAATTCGTGGTTTTGGAATTCAAACACTCATGGAGTTGTCGGTATGGGAATGGATGTTTTCTACCGATGGTACCCTTCACGCTCAGCAAAATCGGGAAGAGCTTTTTTGGGTGCCGGTGGTGGTTACAGTTTTATTTCAAGAAAATTTAAAGGAAACAGATGGGAAGAGTATCTGGAGAATAATTTGACTTATTACCGCTACGATACAGATTACTGGAATGCAAACTATCACATAATCAATATGCGTGTCACCGGTGGATTTCATATCATTAAGAGACCCCATTTTTCTATGGATTACTATCTTGGTTTCGGGATAAAGTACGCTCTTGTCAACAGACCTGAAAACTATATTTATTCTATTTATGACGACAATATTTTTGAAACCGATTTCACCGGCTTTGGAATTGTTACAGGTCTCAGATTAGGAATAGGGTGGTAACACATTCTCAATGCTTATTCTTTCAGCTTGCAACCAGAAAAGCGTGAAAGATTGATTTATATCAATTTTAAGTGTGTAAATGTCAAATCCTGCTTCTAATTAGGTATTTGTAGACCAACTTTTCACCTTATAAGCATCAATCAAAGCTATATCTGTCTATTTTTGACCCCTTGTTGGAACAAAACTCCTTTGGCTTTTGTTTAACAAAATGACATTTTCAAAAATGATAAGATGAATAAGCACCTAAAAAAAATATTAATTGCGGTTTTAGCACTAATGGTTATTGCTTTTCTGGTTTTAAATAAGCAGGGGGTTTTTAGTAAAAAGACAAATGCTTTAGATGGTAATTCATCACGGGCAAGTACAATACTTCCGGTTCGTGCCATGATTGTTAAATTTCAGCCTTTGGATGATAAAATTGTTGCGGCTGGTACCGTTTCTCCAAACGAGCTCGTTGATATTTCGGCAGAGGCATCAGGTCGAATAGTTGAAATCCATTTTGAGGAAGGTAAAAATGTGAATACAGGCGACTTGCTTGTTACCATTAACAATGCCGACCTTCAGGCGCAGGCAAGCCGAAATGGCTACCAGCTAAATCTTGCCAAAGACCGCGAAAAGCGTCAGCTTGCGCTTTTTAAGAAGCAAGGAATAAGTCAGCAGGAATACGATCAGGTTCTTACTGAACTCAACGGTCTTAAGGCAGATTCGGCATTGCTGAAAGCGCAACTTGACAAAACGATTATCCGCGCTCCTTTCAGTGGTGTTCTTGGATTGCGTCACCTCAGCGTAGGAGCCTTTGTGAGCCCCGGAACAAAAATTGTAAGACTGGCAAGCACTCAGCCGGTAAAAATTGATTTTAGTGTACCCGAACGTTTTGCATCATATGTCAGAAAGGGCACACCAATTAAATTTTCGGTCGAGAATCAGGAAGAAATATTTTCAGCCAGTATATACGCATTCGAACCTGTGGTTGACCAGCGCAGCCGCTCTGTTTCAGCCAGAGCCTTATTCGACAACAAAAAGGGAGAAGTTGTGCCGGGTTCTTTTGCCAGAGTTGAGCTTTCAATTGATAAGCTTGTTGAAGCTTTGCAGGTTAGGACCGAAACAATCATTCCGGAAATGGGTACAAGCAAAGTGTTTGTTTACCGCAATGGAAAAGCACAGCCAGTTCAAATTACAACTGGTTTGAGAACTGAAAGTATGGTGCAGGTAATCAATGGGTTGGTTGCCGGTGATACAGTGCTTACAACAGGTCTTTTACAGCTCAGACCAGGCATGTGTGTTGAACTCACACAAATTCAATAAGCCATGAGTTTATCTTCAATTAGTATAAGAAGACCGGTTCTGGCAACAGTTCTCTCCATTTTGATCATCCTTTTTGGGATTATCGGCCTGGTCACTTTGGGTGTTCGGGAATATCCCAGTGTTGATCCGCCAATTATCACCGTAACCACCAATTATGTGGGTGCCAATGCCGATGTTATAGAAACACAGATCACCGAACCACTTGAAGAATCAATCAATGGTATTGCCGGTATCCGCACTTTAACTTCAGTAAGCCGCGACGGGCGCAGCACCATCACAGTTGAATTTGATTTGTCAATCGATCTTGAAACTGCCGCCAATGACGTTCGCGACAGGGTTTCGCGGTCGCTCTGGAATCTTCCTCCGGATGCTGATCCTCCTATTGTAGCCAAAGCCGATGCCGATTCTAACCCGATCATCTTTTTGAACATAAAAAGTGAGCAGCGATCATTGCTTGAGCTCACCGAAATCGCTGAACGTACTTTTAAAGAAAGTCTTCAAACCATTCCGGGTGTAAGTTCTATAGCAATATGGGGTTCCAAGCAATACTCAATGCGGCTTTGGATTGATCCAGCCAGACTTGCGGCCTACAACCTTGTGCCGCTCGATGTGCGAAATGCTTTGATGCGTGAAAACCTTGAACTGCCCTCAGGCCGTATTGAAGGAAACACAGTAGAACTTACCGTTCGAACTCAAAGCCGGCTTGAAACACCAGAAGAATTTAACAATCTCATCATAAAGGAATCAGAAGGAAGCATCATTCGGTTCAAGGACATTGGTTATGCAGAGCTGGCTCCGCTCAACGAACGCACCCTTCTTCGCCGGGATGGTATTCCGATGGTCGGAAACGCAATTGTTCCGCAACCGGGTTCAAACCACGTTGAAATTGCTGATGAGTTTTATCGCCGCATCGAAAAAATTAAAAAAGATCTGCCTGAGGATATCGAACTGGGTATAGGTTTCGATAATACCGATTATATCCGCAATGCGATTTCTGAAGTGGAGCAAACCATATACCTTGCTTTCGTGCTTGTGGTGCTTGTAATTTTCTTCTTTCTCCGGGATTGGAGAACGACAATAATACCTGTTGTTGTAATCCCTATTTCGTTGATTGGCTCATTTTTCATCATGTATGCAGCAGGTTTTTCGATCAATGTGTTGACTATGCTGGGTCTGGTGCTGGCTATTGGTCTTGTGGTGGATGATGCCATTGTGGTCATAGAAAACATTTATGCAAAAATCGAAAAAGGCATGCCTCCATTGCAGGCAGGGATGCAGGGTTCGGCTGAAATTTTCTTTGCTATCATTGCAACAACAGTAGCACTTGCAACGGTATTTTTACCTGTCATATTTCTGGAGGGCATCACAGGCAGGTTATTTCGTGAATTTGGCGTGGTGCTTGCCGGTTCGGTGATAATTTCTTCTTTTGTGGCGCTTACACTTACTCCAATGCTAGCGACCCGCATTTTGAAAAAGCGGGAAAAGCAAAATTGGTTTTACAACAAAACAGAGCCGTTTTTTACCTGGCTGGGTAATGTATATGCCGAAAGTCTTGCTGCATTTTTGCAAAAAAAATGGTGGGCTTTGATTATTATTCTTATTTCAGTGGCATTTATTCTTGGTTTAGGCAGGATGATACCTTCAGAGCTTGCTCCGCTCGAAGACCGCTCGGGTATGATGGCCTTTGGCACCGCGCCTGAAGGCAGTACTTTCGAATTTATGGAATCCTATGTGCAGGAGCTTATTGAGGTTGTGCAGCGTGAAGTACCTGAGATTTACTCGCTAGTTACCATCACTTCTCCCGGATTTGGCGCTGCCAGTTCTGTGAACTCAGCTTTTGCACGTATCAGACTCGTTGAACCCGATAAACGCAATCGGTCACAACAGGAAATTGCTAACCATTTGGGTCGTGAACTGGGAAAACTTACTCAGGTCAGAAGTTTTATAACCCAGGAGCAGTCAATAGGTCAGCGCGGTGGTTTGCCTGTGCAATATGTGATTCAGGCAAAGAACCTTGATAAGTTGAAAGAAATCCTGCCACGTTTCATGGGTGAAATTTACAAAAGTGAAATGTTTCAGTTTGCTGACCTCGATCTGAAATTCAACAAACCTGAACTTCAGGTAACGATAAATCGTGAAAAAGCCCGTTCCATGGGCGTTTCAGCACAGGATATTGCGCAAACACTGCAGCTCTCGCTCAGCGGACAAAGGTTTGGATATTTTATCATGAACGGAAAACAGTATCAGGTGATTGGGCAGATGGAAAGAGCCTACAGGCAGCAACCTTTTGATCTGACCGCACTTTATGTCAAAAATAATGTTGGCGAAATGGTACAGCTCACCAATCTGGTTAATGTGACAGAGCAAACAAATCCACCGGCTCTATACCGTTATAACCGCTATGTTTCTGCAACCATTTCAGCGAATCCGGTGAATGGAAAGACCATAGGTGATGGCATAGCAGAAATGGACAGGATTGCATCCGTCGTTTTAGACGACACTTACACAACATCATTGGCGGGTGCTTCAAAAGATTTCCAGGAAAGTTCTTCGAGCTTGCTTTTTGCTTTTATGCTTGCACTGATATTGATTTATTTAGTGCTTTCAGCGCAGTTCGAAAGTTTTCGCGATCCGCTGATAATCATGTTTACCGTTCCACTGGCTCTTGCCGGTGCCGTGCTCACACTTTGGTATTTTGGTAAAACCCTGAATATTTTCAGTCAGATTGGTATCATCATGCTTATCGGACTGGTGTCAAAAAACGGAATTCTTATTGTTGAATTTGCCAATCAGCGCAAAGCTGCAGGGCTCAATAAAGCAGCAGCAATCCATGATGCAGCAGTGGCACGTTTCAGGCCGATTTTGATGACAAGTCTCTCAACAATTTTAGGTGCAGTGCCTATCGCACTTGCTTTTGGCGCTGGTTCTGAAAGCCGGGTTTCGATGGGAACCGCCATTATCGGAGGACTTACTTTTGCTACTTTACTTACACTTTATGTAATACCGGCTATGTACAGTTATATTTCTGAAAAAACAAAGGATGTTTCAAATGCCAATGCATTTGAAGAAAGCGAGCAAACGGATGAAGTAAAGGAGGGTCTGTTATGAGAAGGTTAAAAATCTATCTGATAGCTTTTATTGCGTTTGGTTCTTTTGCGCTTTACTCACAGGAAAAACTCGATCTTCAAAATGCGATCAGTATTGGTCTTGAAAACAATTACGGCATTCGGTTGGTCAGGCAAGACGCAGCAGTTGCTGCAAATAACAACACCATAGGCAATGCTGGCTTTTTACCAAGGCTCAGTGCATCAGGAAGTCAAAGCTATAGTGTTACCAATTCTAATCAGGAATACCTTTCCGGTATAACAAGCGACAGAAGCGGGGCGAAAGCTGATGCTTTGAATGCCGGCCTTCAATTGAACTGGATGCTCTTTGATGGAATGCGGATGTTCAGACGTTATGATCAGCTTGGCCAACTTGAAGAGAGAAGTGAGCTGCAACTTTTACTTACCGTCGAAAACACAATAAGCGATATTCATGCGGCATATTTTACCCTTGCCCAGCTCAACCATCAAAAGAAAGTGCTCGAAGAAACCCTCATTGTAGATAACGAACGTCTTCAGCTCTCCTTTCACAAACTCGAAACCGGTGCCGGATCAAGGCTTGAGTTGCTGCAGGCGCAAGTAGATATGAATGCTGACAGCGCCATGTATATTAGCCTTATCGACCAGATTGAACGAACAAGAATAAACCTGAATCAGCTTATGGGTCGCGATCCACAAATCTTTTTCACCGTTGAAGATTCTATCACCGTTGACGCATCCCTGCTGGCGGAAACCTTGCAGCAGCAAATGCTTGAACGCAACACAATGTTGGAAATAAGTAGAAAAGACGAGCAGCTGGCACAACTTGCATTGCGTGAAATTAAGGGACGACAACTTCCGGAAGTAGGGTTTAATTTTGGTTATAATTTCATCAACCAGCAGAGTGAGTCGGGTTTCCTTATTCAAAACCGCTCATCTGGTATCACCTATGGATTGAATGCGAGTATGAATCTTTTCAATGGGTTTAACACACGCCGCGAACAGCAGAATTTACAGATACAGATCCAAAGCAGCCGCATAAGACTTGAAAGTTTGATAAATGAACTTAATGCAAGTCTTTATACCAACTTTGGAAGTTTCTCCAGCAAGCTCAGACTGATAAGCATGGAAAGACAAAATTTGCTCTCTGCAAAAGAAAATCTTGACATTGCTAAAGAGCGCTACAACCTTGGCGACTTATCGGGCATTGAGTTTCGTGAAGCCCAGCGCAATTATCTGTATGCAGAAGCAAGGCTTCTGAACGTTCTTCTTGATGCCAAAATACTGGAAGCATCATTGCTTCAGCTTGCAGGAAAGCTTGTGATTGAATAGTTAATAAGGATAAATCCTACGGTTTTGTTTTGTAGATTGCAGCATTGAATGGAGTTGAAAAAATTCATTTGATTTCCTTAGTGTATTTTCCTATTTTTACCAAGCTTTTGGTGAGGGATGATGGAATCAACCAACGACTTTCATCTTAAACAGGCTTTTATTTATAGTTGAAAACAGCTCCCGGGTATAAATACCATCTCAAAGAGCAACAGACAAAACAAACAAAATGAGTGAATTTCCATTTCTGATATTGCCTGACCAACTCGAAAACGTTATTTTTTTAATTGGTTTGGATGATGAGGTAGTTTATGCAAATGAAGCTTCAACCTCAGTATTGGGTTTTTCGAAACAGGAGTTATTAAAAAAACCTTTTTCTGACTTTGTGGTCAGCATGTCTGAACTGAGAGATGACGCCTTCGATTTGCACGGAAATGAAACATTGCTTAAGCTTTCAATAAAATGTGCAGATGAAAGTATTTTAAATTTTATCTTTATCAAAAAGGAGTTCAAGCACCAAAATAAAAGTTGTTTTTTGTATCAGGAGTACAAAACCACGAAAGACAAAAAACTTGAAGCAAAATATGACCTCGATAATGATGAGGTTTTAAATACTATTCCCGATCTGCTTTTTGTTCTCGACAAGCATCGCCGAATAATTGAATATCACACTTCCACAGAAAGTTTGCTGGCAATTCCACCATCTGAGTTTTTAGGAAAAACTACCGTTGAGTGTCTCCCTGCTGATGTTGAATCGATTGTTGAAAAAGCACTCAACGAAGCAGATGCAAAAGGAGATGCTTCAGGATATAAGTATTCCATGCAAATGGATGGAAATACACAGTGGTATGAATTATCAGTAAAATTAAATAGAAAAAAGGAGGAAGACCGCTACATTGTAGTGGTTCGGAATATTACCCAGACAAAAGAATATGAGTTGGCTTTGGCCGAAAATGAGGCCCGATTCAGGAGCTTTATAGAGCAGGGCGAAGATGGAATTGTACTGATGAATGAATCGGGAAAAACAATTCTCTGGAACAAAGGCATGGAAGCAATTACAGGAGTTCCACGTGAAGAAGTTCTTGAAAAACCCATCTGGGAAGTGATGTTCAGCATGGGTTCTGAAAGCAGAAAGTCAACTCCGGGCGTTGAAGAACAACTAAAAAACCGTATCCTCAAATTGCTAAAAAAGGAAGAATTGCAATGGATTGGTCAGGCAATGGAAAACGAAATTCTTACCAGATCAGGAAAAATTCGTATTCTTTCAACAACGTTATTTCCAGTTGAATATGATGATAAATATCTGTTGGGAGGGATTCATCGTGATATAACTGAACAAAAAATGGCCGAACTGGCTTTGCGTGAAAATGAAGAGTATATACGTACTCTTTATTATGATTCGCCGGTTCCTGTTTTGGTTTTGGAAACAATAACACTCAAAATATTTGATTTGAACAATGCGGCAGTTAAAGCTTTTGGATACAAATCAAGAGAAGAACTACAAAGCCGGCACATCTTTGAACTCATTCCCGAAGAACCTGATTACAATTTAAAGAACCTGATAAATGAGAAACTATCTGCAATGTCAGAAATTTATGTTTCATCATTTGAATGTCATTTCAAGTCAACAGAAGGAAAAATCTGGGATGCAACTGCGCATACATTTAAGTTGTCGATCAAAGAAAAGGATCTTGTTCAGTTGACGCTCATTGACACAACGGCACAGAAAAAAGCGATGAAGGCATTGTTCGAGAGTGAAGCCCGTTATCGTGCTGTGGCTGAAAATGCCAATGCAGGCATAGGTATTTTCGATTTGAATGAACATATAGTTTATGCCAACGAAACAATGGCCAGCATGTTGGGCTATAAAAAGGAAGAAATTATTGGCCATTCAATGCTTGAATTTACACTTCATGACAATTTTATTGTCTTCAAGGAAAAAACTAAAGAAAGAAAAAAAGGCCTTACAGATCAATATGAAACGATATTACTTCATCGAAACGGAGAGCAGAGGTTTTTCTCCGTTTCAGCTTCCCCGCTTTTCTCCGCTACTAAAGAGCTCATAGGCACCGTCGGGGTGATGATTGATATCACGGAAAAAATGGCGGCTGAAAAGAAACTGCTTGAAACGAGCGAACAAATTCAGGCAATACTTGCCTCTATGCCTGATATGATTTTTATCATGGATAAAAACGGCTATTATATAAACTCGTTTATCAATAAACTCCTGTATCCAAATATTGAATTTCAACCGAAAAACGGCCAACATATAAGCGATGTTTTTGAGAAAAATGAAGAGTTAAGAATACAAAAAGCCATTATTGATGCACTCGACAAGAAAGAGACCGTTGTTGTTACTTTCAATTATGAAATCAGCGATTCAGTTATGCATCTGGAAGCACGTATATCGCCTATGGGTGCCGATAAAGTTGTATCTGTTGTCCGCGACACTACAACACTGATAACGCTTGAATCTGAACTCATTTATAACAACAATCTACTGCGCATGCTCACCCAGCTTGCAACGCGTTTCATCAACCTTCCGGTAAGTCAGATAAGAGCAGAAATGAACCATGCGCTTGGCGAAATTGGTGTCTTTGCAGGTGTTGACCGTGTCTATATTTTCGATTATGACTGGGAAAAGGAAACAATGAGCAATACTTATGAGTGGTGTGCCGAGGGTATTGGGGCAGAGCTTGAAAACCTTCAGGCGATCCCTAACAGCCTCTTCACTGATTGGGTGGAAGCCCACAAACAAGGCGAGATGACATATGTACCTTCAGTAAAAGATTTGAATCCGGACGACTTTCTTAGAATAATTCTTGAGCCGCAGGGAATACAATCGCTGATCACTATTCCGCTAATGCAGGAAAATAGTTGTTTGGGCTACGTAGGCTTTGATGCAGTAAAATCTGAACGCAATTTCTCTGATTCCGAACTTTCGCTTTTACGCATTTTCTCAGAACTACTGACTAACTTAAAAATTAAGCAGCAGGCAGAAAACATGCTGTACCAAAACCGTCAGACACTCGAAAGACAAAATGAACAATTACTTAACCTGAATGAACGACTGCGTCAGCAAAATGAAGAGATTTTACAAAAAAACAAAGAACTCGATATTGAACGGGAGCGCGCTTTGGCCAGCGACAGACTCAAAACTGCTTTCCTGAACAATGTGTCACATGAGGTGCGTACACCTCTGAATGGTATTGCTGGTTTTGCTCAGTTTTTAAGTGAAGAAAACATCTCTGCTGAAGATAGAGAGGAGTTTATTACAGCGCTTAACACAAGTGTTACTCGGCTTACTGATACCATCAACGACATCATGGATGTTTCTCTGCTTATGTCTGGCAACATGAATATATATCCCGAGGAAATTTTCCCCAGGGATCTTTTACAGGAAGTGTATAAAAAACATGTCTATGAAGCTAAAGTCAAAAATCTGATATTCAAAATTCAGGATGACCAACCGTCAGAAAGTAAATCTGTGATTTCAGATTATGGGATGATAAAAAAAATAATCAATGAAATCGTTGGAAATTCAGTTAAATATACTGTCAAAGGACAAGTGGTTTTCGGCGTGAAATTGATGAATCAGCATTTTGAGATCTTTGTAAAAGACACCGGAATTGGAATTTCTAAATCAGCAATGCCTAAAATATTTGAGCCTTTTGTGCAAGAGGATGTTTCCAGCACCAGAACCTATGAAGGAAGTGGCCTTGGACTGACAATCGTTAAAGGATTGGTCGACTTGCTGAAAGGAAGTATTGACGTAGAATCTGACCCTGAAAATGGAACAACTTTTCATGTCAAAATCCCGGATATGCGACAAAAGCAAATTGACAATTTGCCGAAAGAAGCTAAACCAGACGTTGAAAGGGGCATAAAAAAAATGAGCATTCTGATTGCTGAAGACGAGGCTTTGAATGTATTGTACGTGAAAAGAGTGTTTAAAAATTCAGACTATCAGTTGTATTTTGCTCAAAATGGACAGGAAGCTGTTGATGTTGTAAAACAAATACCTGGAATAAGCCTGGTGTTAATGGATATCAAAATGCCAGTTATGGACGGACTTGAAGCAACCAGGATTATAAAAGCATTCAGACCGGATTTGCCTGTTATTGCCGTTACCGCCTATGCTGCCAACGACGACCGCCATGCTTGCATGAATGCAGGCTGTGATGAATATGTTTCAAAACCCTTTATTGCCGATGAACTGATTAAACTGATTGAGAAATATAAAACTTAAAACCCAATACATAAAATTAGAAACTTTTACACTGCATGTTTTTGATTGAAAACGGGAACATTGCCAGATGTTAAATTTTCGAACAACATTCAACCAAATGTGTTATTTAAATCATTATTCACTTATTTTGCATTAGTATACGCACAATCAATCTGCTGATATCATGAAAGAAGCCGAAGACAACAGCCATTTGCTTGATTTACTGCAAAGGGCACCCGCTGTAATATTTAAGTATGAACACAATTTACGTACTGACAAAACAAGTTTTCCCATCATTAGTCAGGGATTGGAAATGTTATTCGGAATTGATCCGGAAGTAGTTCAGAATAATGCAGCAACACTCTTCAGCCTGCTTTCTGAAAGTGATGCAGAAAGCTTTCAAAGAACACTTAGCAACAAATCGGGATTGAAAAATGAATGGCACCTGAAGTTGTTGTTCTTTGATAAGCAAAAAAAAGCATTATGGATGGATGTTTCAGGCAGACACGTATTGATAAACAACGAATATGTTATGGGTTATGGCTTAATCAGCCCTTTAAGTCAAAAATACATAGCGTTGATAGAAAGCGAATTGAAGCTGGAGTCACTTAATAAATTGCATGATTTGATCATCAACTTCTCAACAATTCTCGCACAGGCCAGGGTGGAAGGAGTTAAAGATGCTGTGAATACTACCCTTCTGCGTTTGGGTGAATATGCTGAAGTCGATCGCGTTTATATTTTTGAACACGATCCCGATGCCAATGTTACCAACAACACTTTTGAGTGGTGCGGAGAAGGCATCCAGCCTGAAATGGAGAATCTGCAAGGAATCCCTTATGAGTTTGTTCCCCGATGGAAAGAGAAGTTTGACAGAAACGAATACGTATACATTCCGCTGATTTCTGAAATATCCCCTGAATATGTTGTTGAAAAACAAATTCTTGAACCACAGGGAATAATTTCGCTACTGGCAATCCCAATGTTTTACGGAGATAAATTCTACGGTTTTATTGGTTTTGATTCAGTTAGAAGGCAGCGTGAATGGTCTGAAGAACACATTGCACTTTTACGACTTGCTGGTGAAATTATTTCAGGAACGCTAAACAGAGCCATATTTGAACAGGAAATTATTCATGCTCAAAAAAAAGCTGAAGAAGCTAATAAAGCTAAATCTGAGTTTTTAGCTACGATGAGCCATGAAATCCGAACACCTATGAATGCTATCCTGGGGTTTAGTGAGATACTAATTAATACTACTACCAACGATAAACACCGCAATTATTTATCGGCTGTGCTTACCAGCGGAAAAACCCTGCTTTCGCTTATCAACGACATTCTCGACCTCTCAAAGATTGAGTCAGGTCAAATGGAAATTTCGAAAGAGCCTGTGCAGGTTATGACAGTTTTTAATGAAATCATGCAGGTTTTTCAGGCTCGGGCTGCGGAAAAAAGCTTGTCGCTTAAAATTGAATTGGAAGAAAATTTCCCTGAAACACTCATGCTTGATGACGTTCGTCTGCGCCAGGTGTTGTTCAACCTTGTAGGTAATGCAGTAAAATTTACGAAAAAGGGCGATATCATTGTTTCCGCAGGTTTCACTAAATCTGAAGTTCTGGAAAACCATGCTGACATCCTGATAAAAGTTTCCGACACCGGCATAGGTATTCCGGAAGATAAGATAGAGAAAATTTTCCAATCATTTTTTCAGGTCGAAAGTGACAATACACGTAAATATGGTGGCACAGGGCTTGGTTTGCCAATTTCTCAGAAGCTTGTACAAATTATGGGAGGAAAACTTTCGGCAGAGAGCAAACTCAACCAAGGCAGCATATTTTTCCTTGAGCTAAAAGACGTTGAAATAACAATTCAGGAAGCAAGCAGAGAGAAGCATTTTGACTGGGAAGATAAAAAAGTACATTTTAAAGGTTCAAAAGTGCTCATCGTTGACGATGTTGATTTTAACAGGGAGCTCGTGAAAAGTTTTCTAAGCGAACATAATCTCAATATTATTGAAGCCAAAAGCGGAAGTGAAGGGGTTGAAATTTGCAAGCTGCATCTGCCTGATTTAGTTCTTATGGACTTACGAATGCCTGGTATGAATGGCTATGAAGCTACTGAAATCCTTACTAATCTTCCCGAAACAAAAAATATACCCATTGTTGCATTCACAGCTTCATCCATGAAACATGATGAAACACTCATCAAAGAACTCTTTAATGAGTATCTTCGTAAACCTATCAGCCGCAATGAGTTAATCAATGCTCTTAAACACTTTTTGCCTCATAAAATGGAAGAAACCAGTGAAGTTAAATCAAATACGGAAGAAGAGGTAATTGTTGAAACGCTTAATCCGATTCAAATAGAAGGGTTCTTAAAGGAGTTTAATATTGAATTACGAGAACAGCTCGAATCATTGAAATTGTTTATGGATCTTGATCTGCTTGAGCATTTTCTTGGAAACATGGAATTTATCACAAGGCAGTTTGCGATTCATGAGCTTAAGACTACTTTAAGTAAACTGAAGCAAGACAAAGAAAACTTTGATTTTGAACACTTCCATATACACATACACCAGCTTTCTGAAAAAGTGGATAAACTTGAAGCAAAAAACAATTGAATATATATGTTATGAATAGTACAAATGAGTCGAAGAATGCTCAATCTGTCATCCTTGCTGTGGACGACAACCCACGAAATCTGCAGTTGATATCTAGCTTGCTTTCGTCGAATAACTATAAAGTAGTTGTTGCAAATTCCGGCGAAAACGCATTAAAATATATGGCACTAAAAGAGCCTGATCTGCTGCTGCTGGATGTCATGATGCCAGGCTTGAGTGGATATGAAGTGTGTGAGCAAATCAAATTGAATCCACGATGGAAGGAACTTCCAATCATCTTTCTGACTGCAAAAAGCGATCTCAACGACATTGTTACAGGGTTTAAACTTGGAGCTGTGGATTATATTACCAAACCCTTCAAGGGAGAAGAGGTGCTGGCAAGGGTTCAAACTCATATTGACTTAAAAAACGCAAGAAATCAGCTGATTTCTAAAAACGCCGAACTGGAATTGTTAACTGACGCATTGAAGGAATCCAATAAAACAATTCAGGATGATGCTTTGCGACTTGAAAAGCTTAATGCTGAAAAAGACAAGTTTTTTTCGATCATTGCGCATGATCTGCGGGGGCCGTTTTCAGGTTGTCTCGCGGCCACAGATATCTTAACCAATAATATACAATCCCTTAGTAAGGAGGAGATTGTTGGCTTTGCTTCAGCACTTAGCGAAACTGCTGCTCAACTCAATAAATTGCTTGAAAACCTTTTAAGCTGGGCGCAGGTTCAAATGGGCTCGTTCAGTCTGAATCAAGAAAACATCCTGATCAATGATATACTTGAAGAAACCATTCATGCCATTAAAAAAAGTGCATCAATAAAAGAAATAGAACTAAACTTTTTTACTGAAAATGCTTTTCATGTTTTTACTGACAGAAATATGGTCGAAAGCATTCTTCGGAATCTGCTTTCAAATGCAGTTAAGTTCACACCCCTTAAAGGCAAAATTGATGTAAATATTTTCAGAAATGCTGATGAAAATTTCACAATTGTAGAAATTAAAGACAACGGAATGGGAATGAATCCTGAGCTCTTGTCAAAGCTTTTTAAGATAAACGAAAACGTGTCGCGACCCGGTACTGCCGGCGAAACAAGCACAGGACTTGGTTTGATGCTTAGTTCTGACCTTGCCCAGAGAATGGGAGGTAAAATTGAAGTTGAAAGTGAAGAGTTTAAAGGAAGTACTTTTCGTTTGATCCTTCCTTCAGCATCAGCATAAGATTGCAGCATTTTTGCTCAAGATAATTCCTTTTCCTGATGCTTTTCTTTGGATTTGCCACATTTCCTTCCTATGTTTGCAAAAAACGAAAGGATGTTGTTGATGAAACCGCCACTTCTATATCGATTTCTTAAATGGTATGTCTTCATTGGACTTCGATTATTTTATCGCAAACTTACTATCAGAGATGTGCAAAATGTGCCGGAAAATGGCCCTGTTATTTTTGCTATTAATCATCAGAATGCCTTCATGGATGCCATTGTAATAGCAACATCTTCCAGCCGCAACCCATGGTTTTTGACCCGTGCCAGCGTTTTTGAGTCAGCAAAGGCAAGATATTGGCTCCGTCAACTTCAAATGATTCCTATCTATCGTTTTCGGGATGGACATACAAACATGAAAAAGAATGATGAAGCACTTGAAACATGCAAAAAACTATTGACCGAAAACGAAACTATTCTCATCTTTCCCGAAGGAAATCATGACTGCAAATGGTCTTTGCGGCCTTTGCAAAAAGGGATTGCCCGCATTGGTTTTGATACAGAAAGCGCACTGAACTTTTCTTCAGGATTGAAAATTGTGCCTGTTGGTCTTCAATATGAAAATTATAAGCGCAGCTGGTCAGATTTGCTTGTGAGTTTTGGAAAGCCTATCGCAACGGCAAGCTATCAGGCACTTCACGAAGAAAATCCAGCCAAGGCAGTTAATTTGCTCTTGCAGGATTTGAGAACTGGCATGGAATCACTTATTGTAGACATTCAAAAAACAGAAAATCACGACGAGCTTAAACAAGCCATAAGAAACAGACCTGGCCGGGAGTCCAATCTTGTTAATAGACTTGAAAGTGATCAGCAGTTTCTAAAGTTGATTCAGAATGATATAACAATAAGTGACGAAAAGCCTGAAGAAGGAAGTAATTCAACATCCTGCATTTTAGGCAGGATCTTTTATTTCATTTCGTTAATTCCACATATTGGAGCACTCGGACTGATAAATCTGATACTGAAAAAGTTTGTTAAAGACCATCATTGGGCAGCTTCTATGAAAATTGCAACACTTTTATTCGGCGCACCCATTGTTTATTTTGCACAAGGACTTTTGCTGTGGTCTTTTACCTCATTCTGGCCATTTGTAGCCGCCTATTTACTGCTCCTGCCGATCACCGCATTAATTGTTTTGCATTACCGATCGGCTTGTTTAAAGTGAAGTCCGCTTAATCCATGAAGCATTCTCAGTTTCGCGAAATACCAGAATAGGAATTTCACTTTGGAAAAGCAGTTTCCGTGTTATGCTGGGTCGAAATATCTGAGTCAACACATTTCTTTTGCGCGAGATCAATGCCAGTAAATCGATCTGCTTTTCAAGGATAAAAGTTTCTACGCCTTCCAAAACATCTTCCGTTTCTATCAATCCGCATTCAATATTATATTCTGCGTATGTATCATTAAAGTATTCACGCATCTTTTTCATCCTTACTTTATCAAGAATGTAGTTTTCGTTGGGCTGTATATGAATGCAGTATATTTTTACATTGAAAGGTCTTACAAAAGATATTAGCCTGTGCAGAGCGTGAAAGTCAGCTTCGTCAAAATTGGTTATATAAGCAACACTGCGCGGCGCAAAAAAACTGGAGATATCATACTCCGAGGGCACTGCAAGCACTGGAACCTTACATTTTTCTATCACTCTCAATGTTGTACTTCCAAACAATCCAAGTCCCTCACGATTTTTTCCTCGTGTTCCCATCACTACAAGACCGGGCTTATAATCATCTACAATTTCAAGAATAGCCTCCACCGAAGCCCCCCGAACGAGATCATAATCGATATCTACTCCCCGGATTTTTTCATCGCGGATACGTGTTTTCAGCTCTTCTATAACTGAAAGCAATTTTGCTTCTGCCTCTGCCTCCTGCTCTTTCATAATGGCTTCAAGATTTACCTGAAAGGCAAACATTTCGTTAAAAACAAAGCCTTCATTGGCCGAATTGAACCAAACATTCAGTAATCGTATATCTGCTTTAAGCGTTCGGGCAAGTTCAAGAGCGTAGTGTGCAGCCTTAATGCTTAAAGGGGAAAAGTCAAGCGGAACCAATATGCGACGGACACTTTTGAGTGTTTTTACTAATACCTCTTTCTCAGTACCAGAAGCTTCACGCATTTCTTCAATTATAAGAAAGGCTTTTTCAGAGTGCTCTAAAGGCAGGTTGATGTCAACTCCAGTGTCTGGATGATGAATATTGGTTAAAAAACATGGAATCCCTTCCATTTCAAGCCGCATTTTCAACAATATTGCACGGCTGTAAGAAAGATTCCGAATGGTAACGGTTGTGTCATGTACTTCTGTCATATTATGTGTGTTTTTTGTATCGTATAAAATTAGTTGATTATCGAACGAAAAGCAAGTTGTTTTTTAATTCAAATTGCCATATCGATTTTTCGAAGTATCTTTGCCGCCCAAATGTATTGACAATGAATGAAAAAGGAAAGTCCGGCAGGAAATCTGGCGAAAAAAGACCCAGAATTAGTCGCGGGCTAAGTGATAAAAAAGATGTTTCTGCCCGAAAATCAAGCAGAAGTGATGGAAGGGGTGGAGATGCTCCTTACAGAGATAATAACGGTCCTTCTCGTGGAAAAGAAGGAGGTTATAAATCAGCTCAAGGTCGCGACGACAGAGCTCCAAAAAGAGAATACAGAAAAGACGACTCAACAGGTTCTGGCGAAAGAGACGTCA
>JAGXRB010000265.1 GCA_018336075.1 Bacteroidota bacterium | reverse complement strand
GAAGGTTTTGCAAACTATTTCTGGTCTACAGGTCAATTAACACAACAGATAGTTATCCACGGAAGCAGCTTCTTGCCTGGTACAAGCCGCGAAATTCAGGTAGCTGGCGTTCTGAATGGATGCACGGCCAGCGGAAGCATGAACCTTACCATTCGTGATGACTGCTTTATCGGACTGAATGAAAATGAAAATTTGACATTCTTCACTGTTACACCCAATCCAAATAGTGGAAGTTTCTCCTTGATCTGGCACAGAAGTTCGGACAATATTTCCATGGCTCTATATAATTTACAGGGAAGCAAAATCTGGCATCTAGAGAATTTTGTAATCAACGGTAAAGGTGAAAGCACTCCAATTGATATCCCAAAAGTAGCCGAGGGGGTTTACTTTCTGATCGTTTATGAAAACCAGCGCCAGTTCACAGCAAAAATTGTTATTGGCTGATTTCATGCTGCTTTGTTTTATGCCAAAAAACTTAACCGCGTAAAAACAATATGAAATGTTTCTTAATTTTATAGACATTTTTATCATGATTGTTTCCTAGACCTTTTAAATAAGCATCCAATGACTTCAGAAATTTATATTATAGGTGCCGGCGGACTTGGGTGTGAAATAGCAGCCGCTTTGCTCAATACCGAGCTTAAAAGTAAGTTCAGGCTCATTGGCTTCATTGACGACAACCTTAAAACAGATACACTTATAAACGATATTCCCGTTATAGGTAATATTGACTGGCTTTCCCGGCAACAAAATGTGAATGCAATAATTGCTCTTGGAAATCCCGCATTACGAAAAAAAATTGCTGACAAATTGAGTAATGCCAGGATAGATTTTGCCACCATCATTCACCCCGGAGCAAGTCTTCACGGCAGCAATCACATCAAGATTGGCAAAGGAACTTATATAGCCGATGGCTGCATACTGACTACGAACATCAGCATTGCTGAGCATAATTTGATTTTGTCAGGAGCACGCCTGAGTCACGATACTATCATTGCAGATTTTTGTACCCTGATGCCAGGAATACTTATCAGCAGTGGAGCCACAATTGCCAGCAATGTATTTATTGGTACTGGCACTATCATTGCAAAACAACAACAAATTAGCAGTAACACAATCATTCCCGCAGGATCTGTCCTTATCTGACAATACTCTTGTCAAAAATCAACAAATTCTAACCCATTGACATTCCCTCGTCAAAAACCCTGTTGAAATATTTCGCTGATACTGAATTCTAAAGCTTTCATTAATCGACACATAAAATCACGTTAATTTTCTGAACGCTTCTATTATCATATAGCATTTTCCAAATGTGTTTTTCTGGAATAACTCATCTCTGAAATTTTTCATTGATTCACTGTAAAAAATGTTTGGTTTGATGCCTGGAGTTAAAAAACATAATCTTAACACAGTCAAATCTCCCTCAAAACAAACAAAAAAATTCTGGCCGAAAGCATCAAAAAATCCAGTCAAAAAACTTGCCTAAACAAAGGCTTTATGTAAATTTGCCAACTAAACGACCAAAATATTAAAAGAACCCCCTGCAATAATAATCGTTTTATGGAAATCAAAAATATCGCTATTATCGGACTTGGATACGTGGGCCTCCCACTTGCCGTTGAATTTGCCAAACACCGTCCTGTTATTGGCTTCGACATCTCTGCGAAACGCATCAAAGAACTTAATCAGGGTCACGATCCAACCCTCGAAGTATCTGATGAAGACCTTCAGGCTGTCTTGGTCAAACACCCATTTAACGAAAACAAAGGTCTTTACGTCACTGACAGTCTCATGAATATCGTCGATTGTCAAATCTACATCATTGCAGTTCCAACGCCTACTGACAAAAACAATCGCCCCGATTTAACCCCTCTTGTTAAAGCCTCCGAGACGGTTGGAAAAGTCCTAAAAGACGGAGATATAGTCATTTATGAATCTACTGTTTACCCAGGTGCCACCGAAGATGACTGTGTTCCTGTGCTGGAAAGCATCTCAGGCAAAAAGATGAACGAGCACTTCTACGTAGGCTATTCACCCGAACGCATCAATCCGGGCGACAAAGTACACACCCTCACTACAATAAAAAAAGTCACTTCAGGAAGTACTCCCGAAATCGGACAAGAAGTTGACGCGCTTTATAAAGAAATCATCACCGCCGGAACACACCTGGCACCAAGCATCAAAGTTGCAGAAGCGGCCAAGGTCATCGAAAACTCCCAGCGTGATATCAACATTGCTTTTGTTAATGAACTAAGTAAGATTTTCAACAGGATGGGTATTGACACCCTTGAGGTGCTTGAAGCTGCCGGCACCAAATGGAACTTTCTTCCATTCAGGCCAGGCCTTGTTGGTGGCCACTGCATCGGTGTCGACCCTTACTATCTGGCACAGAAGGCACAAGAAGTCGGTTATCATCCTGAAATTATCCTTGCCGGAAGAAGACTCAATGATGGCATGGGTGCATATGTTGCCGGGGAAGTTGTTAAACTTCTCCTGAAAGCAGGTAAACCCGTAAAGGGCGCCAAAGCCCTCATGCTCGGAATCACCTTCAAAGAAAACTGCCCCGACATCCGCAATACCCGCGCTATCGACATCAGCAACGAACTACAAACCTATGGCATGCAGGTAGACATTTACGACCCCTGGGCAAACACAGAAGAAGTGAAGCACGAATATGGCATTGAAATACTTACCCAATATCCTGAAAAGGATGGTTATCAGGCTATCATCCTTGCTGTCGCCCACAACGAATTCCGCGAAATCAATATGCAGATCCACAAACAAAATGGGGTTATCATCTATGATGTAAAAGGAATTCTACCAAAAGAAATGGTCGATTCCAGGCTTTAAAACGACCTCAAATAAGACTGTCCTTAATTTGGCGCGATTAGTGAAACCGGATTTTCAGGAAAGAAGTTTGATGCCGTCTTCAAGGATGGCGATAAGACGTTTCTTGTAGAGGGCGCCAATAGATTTTTTGAAGTTCTTTTTACTCATTTTGAAAATGCTGTATATCTCATTGGCATTGCTTTTATCTGTAACAGGGAGAAAGCCGTCACGTTTTCTGAGTATTTCGAGGATGCTCTGAGAGAATTCATCAATTTTTTCATAGCCAGCCTTTTGAAGTGTAAGGTCAATTTTTTCGTCTTCACGAATATTATTAATGTAGCCTTTAACGTGCTGTCCGGCGCGGAGGCTTTGAAAAACTTCATTTTTATATAGGAGGCCTTCATGCTTGTGATTTATGATGGCTTTGAATCCGATATCTGTAATAGACCATATTATGAGATCTACTTCCCGACCAACTTTATAATCATGTTTGGTTAAATCAAGAAATTGCTCAATTTTTGCCGAGGCAGCGATGCGATTGGTTTCTTCGTCAAGATAAACAAAAACCAGGTAATGTTTTCCCACTTCCATGCGCATTTTCTGCTCGCGGTATGGTACGAGAAGATCCTTATCAAGTCCCATATCAAGAAAGGCCCCGACATTGTTTACATCTACCACACGCAGCATACCGAACTGATTGACGGTGATGGCGGGTTTTATTGTGGTAGCAATGATACGGTCATTTGAGTCGAAATAGAGAAAAACCTCGAGCTTGTCGCCAGGCGCACAATTATTGGGCAGCCATTTGGAGGGCAGCAGAATTTCGCCAAGATTTCCTCCGTCGAGATAGACGCCAAAATCGACTATTTTAACTACTTCAAGGGTGTTGAGTTGTCCAGCCAGTGCCATGCTTTTGTATTTTAATTTTGTGGTAAAGGTAATAAAAGCAAAATTGGGCTTCAATATTACTTCAAATTAAAGCTATTATACCAATAAAGGTCTTTATTTCACTTTCGGCCAATCACCTGATAAGGCATTGCTACGTGGCTCGCAGGTTTCGGTTTCAGGTGTGAGCGTTAGCTTTGTGTCAGATACGAGAAACTGATAAACTGATTCTGAATTGCAATCGGGATCGTCAAAGATTTTGATTTTATTATCGTAAACGAGACTATACTTTACATATGACCTTGTGTGGCCGGGAATTGTTTCAACAGGTTCCCATAACAGAATTCCATCTCCGGTAAAACTAAGCTGAACCTGATAGGCTTGCCCGCCAACTATATATGGTCTTTGATAGGTGCCTGCGATATCGGTCTTTTCTTCATCTTTTTTACAACTGTTGAACATAGTGTGCAACGTCAAAAAGACTAAAAGGACTGTAATTTTTTTCATTTAATTCAAAGGGGTTTGTTAAACATTTAGATATATTGCTGCTGCAACATTGCAGCAACTGACTCATCAAATAATTCTCTTTTCTGCACTCTGTTAAAGGTTTCGATAAGATCGGGAACGCGGACTCGCTTTTTCATTTCGTCGCGGTAATCCTCTACAATCTGTCCGCGATGCATCATAACAATCCTGTCAGGAAGATCGACAGCCTGTTGCATGGAGTGAGTAACCATGAGGGCTGTAAGATTTTCATTTTCGATGATATGCTTGGTGAGTTCGGCTACTTTGGCAGCGCTTTTCGGGTCGAGGGCTGCGGTGTGTTCATCCAGTAAAAGGAGTTTAGGTTTCAGCCATGTAGCCATAAGCAAGGTGAGCGCCTGTCGCTGACCGCCCGAGAGTGTCCCTATTGGATTGTCGAGCCTGTCTTCAAGACCCATTTTAAGCATTCTGACCTTTTCAGCAATTTCCTCTTTTACAGCCGCGTTGACAGCCAGTCGCAAAGGCCTGCTCTGTCCGCGTCTCATGGCCATTACGATATTCTCTGCAATCGTCATTTCAGCTGCAGAGCCGGCAAAAGGATTCTGAAACACTCTTCCGATAAGGCTTGCCCTCTTATACTCCGGCCACTTACTGATTTCAGTTTCATTTAATTCTATCGTTCCTTCATCAAGGAAAAACGTCCCTGCAATGGCATTAAGCAAAGTGCTTTTTCCTGAGCCGTTGGTGCCAATAATCGCAGTGAAACAGCCTTCTTCGATCGTAAGACTTACATTGTTCAAAGCCCGGACTTCATTCACGGTGTTGGGAAAGAAAGTCTTGCTGATAGCATTAATTTTAAGCATGACGCGATCCTCCGAAAAATTTACTGCTTAATGATTTAAACATATAAGGCGCCACAAGGGCAAGGAAAACAAATACAGCCGTAACAAGTTTCAGGTCGTTCGGATTTAAACCCCAACGAAGCGCAATTGCAATCAGCAGTCGAAATAAAATTGTTCCCAATATCGCACCTGTGATAGTGATTCCAATACTTGATTTTCCAACCAAAGCCTCTCCAATAATAATGCTTGCCAATCCCCAAACCATCATGCCAATCCCCATTTGCACATCAGCAAAACCCTGATACTGCGCCAGCAAAGCACCTGATAAGGCAACCAATCCATTTGAAAGTGCCAGACTGAACACAACCATCGTATTGTTATTTACCCCTTGTGCACGCACCATCTGTGGATTGTTTCCTGTTGCTCTGAGAACAGTTCCGAAATGTGTTTTAAGAAAGCGATTCAATAAAATGCCGGTAATTACGCAGATGATCGTTATTGTAATAAATACTGCTATATCCGTCAAAGGTACCGGCCAGCCGAAAAGACTCATTTTTGTTGCTCCTCCTGTGAATTTCAGCAAAAGATTTTCTGTGCCGCCGGAAACAGTTTCTGTGTCAAGCAAAGGAATGTTGCTGCGGCCCATAATGCGCAGGTTGATAGAATAGAGCGCCGTCATAACCAGGATTCCGGCGAGTATCTCCTGTATTTTGAAGCGTGTATGCAGAATACCCGTTATCATCCCGGCAACCGCTCCGGCAGAAAAAGCCATCAATGTAGCCATCCAAGGCGACCATCCGGCCATGATAAGCACTGCTGAAAGCGCGGCGCCTAGTGTTATGGAGCCATCAACGGTGATATCTGTGAATTTGATCATACGAAAACTGATCAACATGCCAAGTGAAAGCAGCGACAGGATAAGACCCATCGTAAATGCACCAATGATTAAATTCATAGTAAACCCTCCGTTTTTTTAATTGGAGAACACCAACAGGCTCCACGAATAAATGAACTTTGCCCAAGTCCAATGGCCGGCCTGTTATCGTCAATCAGATGCATTAAAGCCATTGGTGGCGGTCCGGACAAAAATTTTTGCACGTTTTGAATAAGATCAATTTTGCCGTTCTGTAATGGCTGATAAGGGAAAACAGCTGCATGAAAATGACCTGCAATTTCTGGTTTGGAAGGAAGTGTGGATAAAAGCGAAATTTTATGTGAACCACCTTCTTTTCTGACCACGCCAAAGACCAAAGCCTGTTGGCTTGAAAAAACCCTTTCGCCACAAAAAGAAAGCCATTCACGGATATCGGGAAAAGGAATAGTCCCAGATTTATTGATTATGCCAGGCGACTGAATCAGATTAACCCCAACAAGCCCATCCACTTCTGCAAGCATTACAAAGGCTGCCGCATCATTTCCGGTAACAGAAAGCGCCTTTTCGGATATATCTGAGATTCCAAAATAGGATTTGCTTTCGTCGGCTGCAAAACGGAACAAATGTGACATTTCACCCTTACAATACAAGGCTTGTATAACATGCATTTCTGGTATGAACTCTTTTTCTGCGAGTAAATAATCGGGGCGTGTTTTGGCTTCAGGTACCTGAAAAATGACATGACCTCCAACAGCAACAAATTCGCCAAAACTGGATCGGGCTTCAACAGATGATTCTGCCGCACTGCCTATACCTAGGGCAAAGACTGAAGGAGGAAAAGGAAGTTTTGAAATATTTTCAGTCCTTACTGTATTCCAGGGCTCCCAGTCAGCAACAGCCGATAGCGTGAGACTACCTGATGGATTAAGCACAAAAGATCCCTCATCAACCTGAACAGATGCAAGTGTTTTATCAGATTTCAAAGCTTTCAGTTCTTCTGGCAAATCTTTAGAAATCCAATGCCTGAAGCCAGTCATTTCGATTGTTTTAACCACGAAATCCTGAGCATGTACAATCAGAAAACTTCCTTTAACAGAAAAAAGCTCTTTGTTAATCCGCAACAATGATCTTATGCCAGCCGAACTCAGAAAGCTCATTTCGGCAGCATCAACAATCAGATTGTGGTGACCGTTGCGAATCAGATCAAGACAAGTTTCAGCAAAATAATCGGCCCAGGAAGCATCTAGCTTCCCAATCGTTTTGATGACAAAATAATTTCCCAGCTGTTCTTGTATAAGTTGCATAATCAGTTTTTTTCGTTGGTATAAACAACTGCTTTCTCCAAAAACCCTTCAGTCAACCGGAGCTTGAAAAGTTCAGCCAATTCAGGATTATACAATAACTTTTCAGACTGCGTATTGCTGAAAGGGATTTCTGCAGGATTCTCGCCCTTCAGAATGCGTACTGCTTTTTCGGCAGCTTCCAGACCAGCATCATAGTAATCGCGGGCAAGGCATAAAACGCCTCCTTCGCGCATTTGGTCGCTGTCGAAAACAAAGACAGGAATTCTGTTTTCAGCTGCTTTACGTGCAATAAGCGCAAATCCAGGACGTGTCATGTTGTCGACAATCTGGCAAATCACCTGCACATCTTTTCTGCAAAGTTCAGCTGCTGCTTGTGTAAGATCGGCACTAGAAGTAACGGGAATCGTAATAAGTCCGATGCCCTCATTTTCGAGCGCTTCCTTAAACCAGTCCTTGTATAACACACTGTTTATTTCAGCCGGAGTAAATAAAGTTCCCACATTTTTAACTCCGGGCAATGTTTCTTTTATGAGTTTGGCCATTCCGGAAAAAGGAGAACGCGTTGTAATACCCGTTACATTGGGCAGATGATCTGTTTCGCTTTTTCCGGCTCCAGCCTTCACTGCATCGCCAACACCTGTGAAGACAATTTTTGTTTCGTTGCCTGCCTGTCGCAAAGCTGCTTGCAGCGTAGGCGTTGAAATGACCATAAGTAAATCGGGACGATCAGATTTTATGGTAGTCATTATACTTGAAAGCGTTGACATATCGCCTTGTGCATTGAAAACCCTCATTTCATAATCACGTCCTTCAACATATCCTGCATTTCGAATACCATCGATGAGACCTTCATGGCAACGTTCAGCAAATTCGGTATCGCTGTAATGCACGATTCTCAGTTTGAGCTTTTTCTGGCTGACACCCACACTCTTCTGTTTTGGTTCTATTCTCAGTTGAACTTCTGTTT
Organism: Bacteroidota bacterium; assembly: GCA_018336075.1. Taxonomy (GTDB): domain Bacteria; phylum Bacteroidota; class Bacteroidia; order Bacteroidales; family F082; genus JALNZU01. Next base: position 22,923 of record JAGXRB010000265.1, on the reverse strand, counting down.
CAGACAATGGCAAATGAGATGCAGGAACTCCTGCGATGACTTTGGCAGCCATTTTCCCTGATTGCTTACCCCACTCAAAAAAACTGTCGCCATAAGCGCCGGTAGCGCCCTCAGCAACAAGCTGCGGTTCGGTGGCAAATATGGGTATTCCGCTGCCATCAGCAACGCGACGAATTGAAGCAAAGCCCGTGGTAACAAGGTTATCAGCAGAAACTATAATTGCTCCTGCACCTCTCTGAATCAGTGCCTGTGTAGCCATACTGAGTTCAGTGACGTTTGAAGCCGTAACTTCGATCACCTTCATTTTTTTGTTTTTTCCAGCAATGCGCAATTTCTCGACCGATAAAACCGAGTTCATCTGCGATGCGTCATAAACAATCCCTACAGCCTTAAGCTTCGGATCGTAAGCCATAGCCATTTCAAGCAGCGCCTCCACCGGAGGGTTATCATGCACCCCACAAACATTTTCGGGTCGTCCTTCGGGGAACATATTCAATTTGTTTGGATCGCTGGTGACACACAAAACAACAGGTATTCCGGTCACTCTTTTCACAACAGCCATCATCACCGGTGTTGTTATTGTTACAATCACATCCGGTTTTTCGCGTACAACAGCATCAATGATGGTCATCAACTGACTTATTTCGCCTTGGGCACTATAGGTTTTGAAGGTATAATCGATTTCAGGTTGCAGCCCACTCCATTTAAGTCCATCTTCCACTCCCTGGATTGCCTCCTCGAGCGATTTATTTTCGACAAGTGTAATCACGGCAACCTTTGCTGGCCGTCCGTTTTTGAGTGCCATGTTGCGAAACAAATTTGCTGATTTTATTGTCTCTAAATCAACTTCGACACCTTTGCTTTTCACGTCAGCGAAATCAAGCTCAATGCGTTCAACCTCTTTGCCAGGGTCAGACGCAGAAATGAGTGCCTGCAATTCAGCACTTATACTCCACGCATTGCCAAGAGAGGACAGCACATCCGTGTTGATTCGCAACTCTTCGGGTACAACGTTTTCGATGCGAAATTCCGATGGACTCTTGCCTTCCAGAATTGCTATTGCCACATCTGCGGTGTATTGCCCGACGGTAAAATAATTTGCACCAAGGCCAAAAAGTGCCCCTGCTTTCACGTCGATCGGGTCGTTTGTAAAGACAGGAATTCCGGCCTGCTTAGCAAGATTGACAATCATTCCCAAAGAAGCAATTGCAACAGTGTCGCCGCCGATCCAAATCGCTTCAACGCCTTTTGAAAGCAATGAGCGTGCGGCTTCGGATACTTCAGAAGTATTTGTTGCTATGGCTTCAACAAGTTCTATTCCCAGTTCTTGGCAGATCATTCTGGCCTCATACAAACAAGCTTCGGAGCATTGTTCGCCGGGATTCCAAACCACACCCACGCGTTTGATGTTGGGATTAAGTTTTTTAAGCGTCTGGAAAGCTGTTTTCACAGGCTGAAAAGTTCCGATTCCAGCCATATAGGGAGGATGCTGATCAGGGGCAGGGCCGCTGATGCCAACGCCTGTGCCATAAGGATCAGTGACAGCACCAAAAACATGCAGTTTTCCAACATTTTGATTTGCTTTTGAGAAAACCTGCAACGCAACCGTACTTGAGGTAATCACAAGTTTGTATGGACCGTTTGCAATTTCACGTGCGATAGTATTGGCTGTACTGAAATCGCCTTGGGGATTGAATTGACGGATATTGGCATTTCCGGGAGCCACATATCCTTTTTCCATCAAACGGTCAATGATACCGGCAACATGCGTATCCAATAATGGCGTTGATGAAATCTGCATGATAGCGATAGGCGGATATTCGTGGAGTTTTTCAGGCTTGCTGCTGCTGCGCTGTTCAATATCAGAAAACAGCAAAACCGCCGATGCTCCAACAATCAACGAGACTGCCAACCATAAATCCTTGAAAAGATTTTTCATAATTCAGCTTTCTTTACATCCGTTCTATCTGGTCTGTCAATGCAGGATATCAGTTGCCATTCGTCAGCTTTTTAGTCATCGTCAGTATGTTTTTAGTGTCTGCACGCTGATAGGTCACCTCATCCATCATTTTCCGGATAAGAAAAATCCCAAGTCCGCCGATTGATCTTTCTTCTGCAGAGAGCGTAACATCAGGATCGGCATTTTGTGTTGGGTCGTAAGCTTTGCCATCGTCAATAATTTTTATCGACAAAACCCTTTCCTTCATTTCAAATTCAATCTGAATCAAATGAGCCTCATTATCTTCATATGCATAGTTGACAACATTTGTAAAAGCCTCTTCGAGCACAAGGTTCAAAGACATTGTCAAAGCCAACGGAATATCCCATATTTCTGCAAGTTCTTCAAGGAAAACACTGATGGTTTCAAGCTCCTCCAATTTGTTCTGAAGCCTCAGGGATTTGATGTTTTCTTCTTTCTCCATTGTATTTTATTGTAATCATGATAAACACAACTGATTCATCTGCTTTGCTTAAAAGGCCATTTTCACAAATATTTTATGAATTTTCGGCCTTTCATGATGTCGGAAATTCATGTTCAAAACAAAGTTCGGTTTGTATTGATCATGACCTTATAGCAGAATTTGACCTTTAAAATTACAAAAAATTAGTTTCCTAATAATTTTACTGAAAACATCCATTGCTCAGCAGGGCCAAAACCATTTTCTAGTTTTCTGGCATACCCTGCAGACCATGTTGTTTTGAGATAAGAAAATAAAACCAGTTCAAGGTCAACCTGTGCACCGGCGTTAAATACGTGTCGACGACTGATATCCTTGTCCGGGTTGAGCATGATATGTGTGCCAAACATTGAAGTTTTGATAAAAGTTGGGTACAGCCAAGTAGTTCCTACATTGCGAAGGCGGATAGGTTTCAGGTTCATTTCACCCATTGTTTTTATAAAATTGTGGGCATTGAGTTCATCGATTTCTGCGCCTGGGAAAGCCAGTATTTTTCGGTATTGAGAAGAGGGCTGCCAATCGACATAATTATTTCTGAAGCCGCCAAAATAAAAAGTAGAAAAAGAGGAACCACGCTTTCCGAAGGATTGTCCGATGCTGTTACGAATCCAGAAACTTGTGTTGCGGATGCCGGGCACCAACATTCCAAAATGCTGTTCGGAAATGAGTGAAGGATAGAGGTTTCCATTAGCGTAATAACTGTAGCCCATAAGATTCCAAATGTAGCCCTTTTCATCCTCAACACCTCCTAGGGTGCGTCTGGTTTTTGAAATGCCGATATCGCCGGATACACTTTGAAAATTTTTAATAGGTGAAGCAATATTCTGAAATTGAGGAAGCACTTCCAAATCGCCGTAATGGGTTAATCCAAAGCCATAATTCCATCGGAAAGGCGCTTTTGTCGAATAGGTTTTTTTATAGTTGAAGCCAATAGAATATCCAGCTCGACTTCGTTTGGTCGGGCCGAAAAGGTCATAAAAATCAGTTTTGTTGTAGGAGGCATGTAAACTCCAAAGCCAATAATCCCACTGAAGATCGCCGTGAATTTTTTGTTTATCCGGGTTTGTGCTCCAGGGTGAAGTTCCCAGAAAAACACTAAGATTGGACAGCCCTACTCTGTCGCGCCAGTTGAGTCTGTAACCAAGTGCAACTGTTTCCTTGAAGCCGGCAATATCTGGATGAGCGCCGGTAAGCGACATGTTTTTCAAAGGTAAATAGGGCGCCTCATCTGTTTTAAGAGAATCGATATTCACTTTAGAAAACGGAGGAAGAGAATAATCCCCAATATGTGGGCTTGTTTCATATGCCAGATTTCCGAGATAGTTGATAGAGTTGGCCTCGGTAATTACACGCATAGGAATGATGCCGGGCTGCATCCCGTTGCGGTTGAATTTGACGACAAAAATAGAATCGTCATTTATCTGTTGAGGAGAGAAGAATCCGCTTTCATCGTTTGACAGTAGTTCAAAGGCTTTATCTTCAAGGTTAATCCGCCAGATATTTGAAACGCCGGTATAGTAGGATGTGCCAATGAGATAGCGGTCGTCATTGGAGAATCGGAACTGGGTGAGTGTGTTGTCTTCAGATTTGTAAACGGTTTCATAGCCCTTAACCCCAATCTCAAGGTCTTTCAGATTGAACAATATCACCGACTGTTCGCCGCCGATTCCAGTCAAAGTGGCACTGAGCCTGCTACCTTCGTGCGAAACAGAAAGATCTAAAAGAGAACGACCAAATTCGGTAGTGTACATTGGAACGATTTCCGTATAAGGTTCCGGAATCTTTACCAGTGTTGCATAACCATTGTCGTGTCTTACACCCCAGAGACAGCGGTCAACTGGATTGAAAACCAGATTGGCAGTTCTTGAAAATTTTATTAGTGTTTCCTTTTTGCCAGATGCAACATCAATCTTAACCAAACTTCTGTATTTGGTATTTTGTTCGGAGATGAAGATTTGTTTTTCCTGAGGGTCATATGCCAGATACGTTACCGAATAAAGCATCGGTGAATCGAGTGTGGCAATTTTCTTTACTTTTCCGGTTCTGATGTCGAGTTCTGCAATTTGAGAAATATCTCCCGGATGATTAATAGCTGCATAAATTTTTTGTTCTTCTTTATCATATCCAACCGTAGAAACACTTCCAAGAGGTTCGGGGGTTATCGGTTTGAATTCTGTGAGTGGATATTCTTTGATAGCTTCGATGTTTTTTGTTTGAAAATCTTTCTCAAAATCGATCCATTTCTGCCATTCCTTTTGCACCGAGTTACCAAAAACTTTTTTGAACTGTGCCGCGTAAAAAGCTTTACTGTCATCAGTGCGGTTATAAAGGTCCTTTACTTTATCGTCGCCATATTTATGTGCAAGATAGGTGACAAAACGAGTTCCATAAAGATAGGAGTTGGCACCCACCTGAAAATCGATGGTTGTACCTTCGGTTTCTAAACCCACAACTGAATACAATGGATAGTCTTCGTTCACAATACTTCGGAAATACATTTCATCGTAAGGTCCCAAAGCTCTGCCAAGTCCGCCTGAGGTCCATGTTTCGAGATAACATGCAATACCTTCATGATACCAGCGTGGCGCATACCAGCGCGGTGTGGTGAGGTAACTCCAGAAGGCTGTGAGCGGCATTTTTTCGTCTCTGCGGACTTTGCCAAACAATGCTTTACGCCAGAAAATATCTGTTTTGTTGGGCTTGTCTGCGAGGGTGATATGTGTAAGTTCATGCGCAAAAAGCCACTGAAAACGCTCGCTTGATGGCGTGATGCTAAAAGCGAAATTGAAAGGAGAGATGCCAAGTATGACCATGTTGTATGGCATTACAATGGCACCACCATGGCCATCATCCTCAAAATCGGTGAGCATCACATAGGTCATTTTATGATCATAATCCCAATGCTTTTTATGGAAGTCGAGCGCATTGTGATAAGTCCGGGCCACATGTGGCATAAGATAGGAGTATCTTTTTCCGAAATAAATCAGTTCCATTTCATCTGTTTTGAAACGGTTTATCTTCTGACCAAAAAGCATTGTTGCTGTCCCGCTGATGAGGAACAGCAACAATATGCAGCGATTGAAAATTTGTTTCATATTGTTAATTTTTCAAGAATACTTATTTTGTTTTCCTTGTATTTTTTGATCAATAACTGAAGCGTCTTTAATTGAAGTGACAATAATTTCCTCAAACAATGATTGGAAAATCTATTCCCAGAAATTCTACTGGACCAACGATACTCTTTAACTTCTCATTGTTTAAAAGTATCACAACCTGAAGATCATTCAAATTGTTTAATTCTGACATATCCGTCAAATATATAGTACCAAGCTGCACAACAACTGATATTGAAAATTTTAATTGTTCTATATCAGTAACGCCAATTATTTCAGCATCTAACGCAAACCTATCCTCGAAAAAAGATTTAAACTGTGCTTCAGCAACCAACTCATTGATACCCTCTTTTTGGTTTAAAAGTTTCTTTTTCTCGAAATAAGTGAGCATCGGTTTGTTTTGCGTTAAAATGGCCGACTGCATCATATTTAAGGTAAGAATATCATGTGCATCCACGAGTTCCGGATATGATTGATCAGGGTGTGCTCCGATAAACGATTCCATCGCATTCAGATAATTCAACAAAACTGCATCATGATTCTTGATACGGGAAATAGCGTTTTGTGCCAGGTTGAGCGCATGAATAATGGGTGCGTTTTCATTTTTATCAAGCAAAAGCACCAGATTTAAAGCGTTAAGTATATCTGCCCGCGCCGACTCCAGATAGTCTTTAAAATTATTCAGAGCTGCGGCGTAAGGATAATAAACATCGTTAAATTCTTTTACTGAAGGTGCTTTTTTGATAACCTGATCCACATCAGTTGATGTTTTCAGAGACTGATAGTAATAATAAAGCAGATACTTTTCATACTGTTTGCGTTTTGCAGTATCGCTGACAAGTTCGTTGCGCAGGAGAATGTCACCTTCAGTAATCTGAACATTTCTGAAACGATCGACTTTTCCAATGGAGCCGACAAGCTCATCGGTCTTGGTTTTGGGAAAATCCAAAAACAATCCCATCAAAACCCCAATGGTCAAGGTTAAAACTGCGATTATTCCAGCTTGTAAATAAGTGATCTTATTCATGTTATTTTTCTTTGATGTTAATTTTCCGAATTATCCTGTTTAAAATCGCCCTGATTTTTACATATTTTGTATTTAAAATGAATAAATCTCAATTACTCTAGTTAGTTGTATAGTTTCAAGGATTCAACATTTGAAAGCTGCTGGATTCCCTGAAGGTTTTCCATACTACTAACCAAATCCTGTAGAAGTTGCTGACTTCCTAATTCAGAAATACTACTTAAAGTGAATGAGTTAAGTGCAGAATTAATCGCTTCAATATTATTCAGAACAGCACTCTGAAGGTTTTCCGCATTTCCAACTGGAATAAGCTTAAGTGTTTCTATGCTTGTATATGTTAATAACAGAAGGGTAGCCTTCAAGCTTTCAACATCCATGATGAAATGATCCTGCATATATGCTTTCATCTGGGCTTCGGCTACCATCTCCGTCATGCCTTCTTTTTCGTTCATCAGCTTCTTTTTCTCGAGATACGTAAGAACGGGTTTATTTTGAGTCAATACGGCTGAATGCATAACGTTCAATGCAAGAATATCATGGGCATCCTTCAAATCATTCAGGTAAGATTCGGGGTTTGATTCAATATAGGTGGCCATTGCATTCATATAATTCAACAGCACCTGATCGTGATTGCGGATGCGGGCAATGGCGTTTTGTGCCTGATTGAGATAGGTGACAACAGGCACTTCCTGGTTTTCATCTATCGTTAAGATTAAGTTCAGGGCCGATAGAATATCTACGCGGGCAGATTCAAGATAGGTTTTAAAATTGGTGAGCGCATTAGAATAGGGATAATACACTTTTTCAAAATCTATTTCTTCTGTGGCGATAGCCAAAACACGTTCCACATCGGAAGAAGTTTTCAAAGCCTGATAATAATTAAAAAGCAGGTATTTTTCATATTGCGTACGTTTTGCAGTGTCTTCAACAAGTTCGTTGCGCAGAAGAATGTCGTCTTCGGTAATCTGAACGTTTCTGAAACGATCAACTTTTCCTATTGAGCCGGTAAGCTCATCGTTTTTGGTTTTGGGAAAATCCAAAAACAATCCCATCAAAACTCCAATGGTTAAGGTTAAAGCTGCAATTATTCCAGCTTGTAAATAAGTGATCTTTTTCATGTTATTTATCTTTGATGTCAAATTTCTGAGTTATCCTGTTTAAAATCGCCCTGATTTTTACATGTTTTGTATTTAAAATGAATAAATCTCAATCAATATAGTCAGTTACCAGAGGCCTAAGAACATTGATTCAGCATTTGAAAGTTGCCCGATTCCCTGAAGGTTTTCTGAGCTTCTATTCATTACCTGAAGGAACTGTTGACTTCCTAATTCAGAGATACTGTTTAAAACACTTGAGTTAAGCACTGAATTAAGCGCTTCAATATTGTTCAAAACAGCACTCTGAAGGTTTTCCATGTTTGTAAAAACAATTCCTTGAAGAGATTCTGCGTTAGTAAATCCCGATCTTAATGCATTTAAACTTTCGACATCCATGATAAAGTGATCATTCAGATATGATTTCAGCTGTGCTTCGGCAACAACTTCTTTCATTCCTTCCTTGTCATTGAGGAGTTTCTTTTTCTCCAGATAACTCAGAACGGGTTTGTTTTGGGTGAGGACTGCTGAATGCATGACGTTCAATGCAAGAATATCATGGGCATCATTCAAATCATTCAGGTAAGATTCAGGATTTGATTCGATATAGGTAGCCATGGCATTCATATAGTTCATCAAAACTGCATCGTGGTTGCGGATGCGGGCAATGGCATTTTGGGCCTTATTGAGGTAATCCACAACAGGTACATCCTGATTTTGATCTATCGTTAAGATAAGGTTCAAAGCCGACAAAATATCTACACGGGCAGATTCAAGATAGGCTTTAAAGTTGGTGAGCGCATTAGAATAGGGATAATACACTTTTTCAAAATCTATTTCTTCTGTGGCGATAGCCAAAACACGTTCTACATCGGAAGAAGTTTTCAAAGCCTGATAATAATTAAAAAGCAGGTATTTTTCATATTGCGTACGTTTTGCAGTGTCTTCAACAAGTTCGTTGCGCAGCATAATGTCGTCTTCGGTAATCTGAACGTTTCTGAAACGATCAACTTTTCCTATTGAGCCTGCAAGTTCATCGTTTTTGGTTTTTGGGAGATCTTTAAACAATCCCATCAAAACCCCAATGGTCAAGGTTAAAACTGCTATTATTCCAGCTTGTAAATAGGTGATCTTTCTCATGCTGTTATTCTTTGATGTCGAATTTCTTAATTATCAGGTTTAATACTTAGTTATCTTATCAGATTGTAAATTTAAACTGAATAAAGTTCAATAAATATAGTTTGTTAAAATCTGAATCCAATTGATTCAATATTCGAAAGTTGCTCGATTCCCTGAATGTTTTCACTACTGTTTATCAAATCGAAAAGTAATGGCTGATTTCCTAATTCAGAAACACTGTTTAAAAAGGATGAATTGAACATTGAATTAATTGCTTCAATATTATTAATGACAAAACCCTGAAGATTTTCCATGCTTGCAATTTCCACTCCCTGAAGCAAATTCTCTGATGCTATAGCATTCAAATTTTCTACATCATTCAAGAATTGATTCTGTAAAGCAGATTTCATGCTGGCTTCGGCTACCAGCTCCGTCATTCCGTCCTTTTCGTTCATCAGCTTCTTTTTTTCGAGATATGTGAGAACAGGTTTATTTTGAGTTAACACGGCTGAATGCATAACGTTCAATGCAAGAATATCATGGGCGTCAATCAGTGCATCGTTCGAGCCATCCGGATGTGTTTCTATGTAAGTGGCCATGGCAGTCATATAGTTCATCAGCACCTGATCGTGATTGCGGATACGCGCAATAGCATTTTGTGCCTTATTGAGGTAATCCACAACAGGTACATCCTGATTTTGATCTATCGTTAAGATAAGGTTCAGAGCCGACAAAATATCTGCACGGGCAGATTCAAGATAGGCTTTAAAATTGGTGAGGGCGTTCGAATAAGGATAATACACTTTGTCAAAATCTATTTCTGCTGTAGCAATAGCCAAAACACGTTCAACATCGGAAGATGTTTTCAAGGCCTGATAATAGTTGAAAAGCAGGTATTTTTCATATTGCGTACGTTTTGCGGTGTCTTCAACTAGTTCGTTGCGCAGCATAATGTCCTCTTCAGTGATCTGAACATTTCTGAAACGGTCTACTTTTCCTATTGAACCAGCAAGCTCATCTGTTGAAGGCACATTGCTTTTAATCGAAAAGCCGATTAAAAATCCAACGACCAATGCTACTATAGCTATGAGTGTTGTCTGCGTTGTTGTGATCTTTTTCATGATTTTAAAATTTGATGATTAGTGATTTATTAATTATGGTTTATTTTTATGAAATATGGCTTGGTATGTGAAAAGTTGGTTTCTAATCAAAATTAATTTGTCTGGTGATTAAGTTGTTTTGGTTTTGAGTTGTCTTTACTGTAACAGAAGCCTGACTTCTGTGTACTTTTTCGAGAATTATCTGGAAGCTGGTTATGCCGTTAGCCGTAAAAACAACAGAACCACTGTTAAAGCTTAAGGATTGATTTCCCTGACTTGTAACATAGTCTGACTTCTTCATGATAAAGTCTGATTGATTGAAAAAAACTTCAAAATTTGTTTCGTTGCGTGTATCTACAATAAAATTGAGGTAGTGCAGATTTTCGATCTGATAAGGAACTAGTTTGATCGTTGTGTTGTGACTTGAGTATGAAATGCCTTGTTTTGCTGACGAAGAAAGACTTCCGGAAAGCATTTCGGAATTCATGGAACCTGTGTTCGTTGTTACCATCCAGGTAAGTCCGGCACCTATTATGATACCAATAATCATTACAAAAGCAAAACGGGCCGGCAGCGGATTAAAATAGCTGTTAAAGACATCAAAATTGTGGGTTTTCTGATTTTCAGCATGGTTTACAGCCGAAATTTTCTGCATTACACGTACTGAAACATCAATATTTTCATTGGCCGGACCAATTGATTCAAGCTGCTGCTTCAATTCCTGCATGCGAAGATATTCCTTCTCTTCAGCATCAGATTCCTGAAGCATCTTGTTCAGTTTTGCCTCCTGCTCTGCTGAAATATTACCAGTCATTCGGGCTTTTATGAGTCGGTTTAATCTTAATTTTCTAAACCACATATTTTTGTATTTTTTATATATCAAACTGTTATTAAAAATAGTCTGTGTTGTGTTCAAGCATTTCTTTCAGTTGAAGCCTTGCGTCATAAAGTCTTGATCTGACTTTCTTTTCTGTAATATTCAGGGCAAAAGCAACTTCTTTATACGACAGCTGTTGAAAATACTTTAAAACGATCACTGCTTTGTATTTATCCTTCAATTTGTCAATGGCATTTTGCAGAAGACGATTCTTATCTGAATCCTTTTCGATGGCCTCCTCCGAAATGTTTTTAATTTTTTCAATGTCAACAAACCTCCTTTGTTTTTTTAATTCATTCAACGCCTGGTTTACCGCAATACGATACAACCAACTAAAAAAACGATACTCAAAACTGAAAGCCGGCAAGGCTTCGTAAGCCTTTATAAAAACAATCTGCGTCAACTCTTCGGCCTCATTTCTGTCATGAATCATCCGCAGAAAGAGATTATAAACAGGCCCCTGATACTTTACCACCAACAATTCATATGCATTCGTCGACTCAAAAAGAACGCGTCTTATGATATCGTGGTCATCATCTTTTATCGGCTTTTCTGAATTTATCTCCGACAGTGATTCATCTCTTATTTTGTCATCATTTTTCATGAATTACACATGTTTTACTCATAAGTTGGTTTTTTATCAATTATTTTCCAATTGATTCAGCTTCCACAGTTCACGGTGTTTCATTCTTACAAGGGGTTGAAGTGCCAGTTCGCCAACCTTACCAATTTGTTTGCGAAGTTGCTTAAGTTCAGCGAGTTTATCCATGATATCCGGTTCTACTATCAAAGGGAAGCCGTTTTCTTTCAGCATAAGATTTCGTTTTGCTTTGATCGAAAGTTCCAGATACAGACTGAAATACCAATATAAATCAACGATTACCTCGGCAGAGAAATGCTTTTTAAGTGAAATAAGATACTCGCCTGCTTTGGTGCTTTTTATTTCTCCCTGCTTTATCATCCTCAACATTTCAATCTCATTGCTGAATTCAATTTCAAGCCAGTCTTGCAACATCGTATTGCTTTTCTGGAACACAATTAGAAATAAAACTGGAAGAATAAGTACAATAAGAGCGGTTTGCAGATAAGGATTCAGAAAAAAATGATTGAAACCGCTATGAATTATGTAGCCAACTATTAATGCCAAGATCACAGACAAGATGAAACTCTTTTCTCGTTGAATGCCAGCCATCAATATCATTGTAAATAAAGCTGTGCAACCACCATGCATAATAGCAGTGCCAAAACCACGAAGAATCCAAACCACCAGATTTGTATCACCGTCAAGTATGTAGATATAAAACATGTTTTCAGCCAGTGCAAAACCAGCTCCGGCGGCAAAACCATAAATAGCAGCATCGATGGCAAAACCAATTTTTTTTCTGGTTATAAGCATCAAAACCAGGATGGCTTTGGTTATTTCTTCTGTAAGTGGTGCAAAATATCTTCTGAAAGTCTCGCCCTTCAATGAAAGCTGATCAATCAAAAGATTATTGACATAGTATGAAATCAGTGCGGATGCAATTCCCCAAAGCAAACATAGCAATAGGGTTTTCCTACTAACAAGTTTGAAATTGTCGAGCAAATACAAACTTATCAGAAAAAGTAAAACAGGAAGAAGGCTAAAGATCATTTTCATAATTGCAGATCTTTATCTGAGTGCTGTCTATGTTTTTGTGGCGGTATCCAGATCAGCAGAAATAGAAAAAATGCTTGAAAATCCAGAAATATCAAATATTTCTTTGATGGTAGGCTGCAGACAGCAAAGCTTAAGCTGCCCTTTAGAAGCTGCAATCTTTTTTTGAGCAATTAAAAAAACACGCAAACCCGAACTGCTGATATAGTCAAGTCCATGGCAATTGAGCACAATTTTGTTTGCGCCACTTTCAATAACTGCAAGCAAACGGGTTTCAAACTCACTGGCACTGATGGTGTCTACACGTCCGTGAACTTCAACAACAGTAAAATCATTTAAAGTAGAAATGTGAACGTTCATAATAATTTTGTTTAGTTAGTTTTCAACTTATATAATCAACGACTAATTTTTAGCACTTTATCAATGTTAAAAAAGGCTTTTATACCGGTTCAAAAATACCAACTGTTTCCCTTACCACCACTAATCTTCGTAGCATCACATTTGCAAAAGTCTTGCTGTCAGCCTCATTTCTGTTTCGTCTGAGTACAAAATAAAAATACAGAGTTGGTTTCTTCAACCAAAAATAATTCTGTTTTGTTTTCTGTCATCGCTAACTTTCTTTTTACAGCACTTTCTTAAATATTAAACCCCTGTTTAAAAGTGAACAAATATATTGAATATATAACTCTGCTCCAATATTTCTTGCTATAAAAAACGGTTTGCTGTATCGCAAAATGAAAATATTTTTGAATTGCCTTTAGTTTCGTCTTATTGTAAGTATCAGGTATTATGCTTTTACGATTACCCTGCCCTTAAACAGCCTGTTTCAGTAGCGCAACATTCTGTACTTTTGTCCCGAAACCTTGAAAAGATGTTTACCTACAGATCAAAGAGCGTAATATTCGTGCAGAGCTTGCTTATTGGCTTTGTGTTATTGTTAGTTAATTTTGAATCGACTGCACAAAACACCGAAAAAATAACCATTTCCGGCATAAACAAGCAAGTTACACTTCGCTACGAAAAGCCTGTTAATGCTGTCGTTTTAAGAGGAGAAAGGCATGACCTGGAAAAGATGCAAATATGGGCAAATGGCAAAATTTTTGATCTTAGTATTGACGAGCATATTGATTCAGAGGATAAAACATTTCAGAGCAACCTTGTTTTCTTTGATGCTGCAGCAAACAGCTTTCTTTTAAGCAATATTCCACTTGATAACCCATTGGAAATGATACTTATTCGTGTTCCAGCAGTTGCTCACTTTTCGGCAAGAAATTCAACTGTCAGCAATTGCGAAGAGCCACCAATGGTGCTGCAGGAAGTTTGGCGTGCAGGATTGCCAGCGCCAGATTATGACAGAATCAGCAACAAAGTAAAAAACATCATTATCCATCATTCGGCAACCTCAAACAGCATCACAGATTATACAGGACTCGTGCGCAGTATTTATACAACCCATACACAGGTAAATGGTTATAGTGATATTGGCTACAACTATCTTATTGCACCCGATGGCACCATTTTCGCCGGCCGCGATCCGGGTCAGGATATTGAGCAGGATGCCGTTTTGGGAGCACATTTCTGCGCATCCAACACCGGCACTTTAGGGATTTGTATTTTGGGCAACTTTATGAATGTCCCGGCTACAGAGCAAGCAAAAGCTTCGCTGAATCATTTGCTGGCATGGAAAACGGCCAAAGATTCGCTTTCGCCCTTTGGCACAAACTTTCATCCTTTGAATGCGGATTTGGGAATTATTGCCGGACATCGAGACGGATGCGCAACCTTGTGCCCGGGCGATGCTTTATTCAATCAAATGCATCCCATAAAGGAAAATTGCAACCATCAGCTCGAAAATTGTGGCGTATTTTTATCTGTGCCAGACAATCAGTTCTTGCAAGATTTTTCTATTTTTCCTAATCCTTCATCTGAGGCGCTGATTTATATACAACTACCTGTTTCAATGGTAGATAATAGCAAAATAATTCAGGTTCAGCTTGCTGATTTGCATGGCAGAATTTTTATGAAAAGAGCTTTTCCGGTTTCAGAAAACCCGTTTAGCATTGAGGCACCCAGCCAAGCGGGCATCTATTTTGTTCATATCCAACTAGCAGAAAAGCAACAAATCTTTAAATATATCCGTTTAAATTAATCGCTATCCCATACTGATTTTAGATTTTAATTAAGTGATTTTTCATCTCTACCAGTGTTATCCAAATGATATTTTTGACAAATCTATTACCTTTGCTTACTTTTGCGACTGTTCTAAGAGATTTTTAGAATTAAAAAATGGAAAACAACGAAACAAGGCAATCATTATTAGATGAGATTGAAAAACTGAAGCATACTGTTGAGCAGTTAAGCAACAAGCTTCATCAACTCAGTCAAAATTCTGAAAAAGATATTGAGCAGCGGCTTGCCATCACGATAAACAATATTCCCCTTGCTATAATCAATACAGACAGGCACGGCTATATCACTGCTGCAAATCCTGCATTTTTGAAAGTGTTTGATATGCAGGCCAGCGACCTCATCGACAAACAAAACATAAAATTTTTCGAGCCATTTCAGAATACTGAACTTCAACTGAAAATTGTTGAACTCATTGACGACAAACTGCCATTTGATATTGAACTGCCATTTCCTACACAAGGAAAAGATACTTTTTTTCGCTGCAGAGGTCTCATAATCAGCAGTAAGGTGAGCGACGGACTTTCATTTATTCTCATCATCGGCGATGTCTCAAAACGCAAACTTACCGAACACGAACTTATCAAAGCACTTGGTAAAGCAGAAGAATCTGACAAACTTAAAACTGCTTTTCTGGCAAGTATGTCGCATGAAATACGCACACCGATGAACCATATCATCGGATTCACAGAGTTCCTGAAAGAGCCTGAACTGCCAGAAAATGAAAGAGAAGAGTATTCACAGATTGTTTATGAAAGCAGCCATGTGCTGCTGCGTTTGATTGAGGATATTATAGATATTGCAAAGATCGAATCCGGGCAGATGAATATCAATAAAAGTGTTTTTTCTGTCAATGAATTAGTTGCCTCAGCCTTCAGGTCTTTTAACGAGTTACGAAACAAACAACATAAGAGTCATATAAGGTTTTTAATAAAAACGCCTGAGAATACCGGAACCCTTTATATCAAAACAGACGCCATGCGCCTGCAACAGATTCTCAGTAATATTCTCGACAATGCATTCAAATTTACTGAAAATGGCAGTGTTGAAATTGGTTTTTCCGCGAGCGAGAATAACGTTAAATTTTATGTGAAAGATACCGGCCCAGGCATTGATCCTGATAAGCATGAACTCATTTTTAAGCGCTTCAGGCAGTTGGATTACAGTTCTACAAAAAAATATGGCGGCACAGGTTTAGGTCTCTCGATTGTGAAAGGATTGCTTGACCTGCTGGAAGGCGAAATACATCTGGAGTCTGAGCCTGGTAAAGGGACGACATTTCGATTCACTATACCAGGTCTTATTGTTCAGGCAGACAGGTTGCGGATAAATACCCAAACTATTGCCGACAAACCTATCAACTGGTCTGCATACACATTTTTGGTGGTTGAGGACGAGCGCACTAATTACAATCTGCTGATGATAATGCTTCGTCCAACCAAAGCAAAACTGATCTGGGCAAAGGACGGACATGAGGCTGTAGAGCTCATGCAAACGCACAAAGATATCATTGATCTCGTTCTTATGGATATTCGTCTGCCGATTATGAACGGTTATGATGCAACCAGAATGATTAAAAAAATCAACCCTGCTGTTCCGGTTATTGCTCAAACAGCATATGCAATGGATGTTGAGGTTGGAAAAGCAATGGAAGCAGGTTGCAATGATTATGTAACCAAGCCTATCGACAGATATTTATTGCTTGACAAAATCTCTCTTCACCTTCCTGCAAAGAAATAGTGCTGATTTTGTCACTGTTGTTGTAAACAAGCCCGTTTAATTCCTAAAATATTACTGATCGGCCTCAAACCATTCAGCATAAGATGTTGCTGTTTCGCGCAATAAAACGCTCAACAATTCGATTCCTTCGGGAAGTTCTGCTTTAATTTTTTCAGCAAAATCAATCACCATCATTTCGCTTGTGGGTTGATAATTCAGCAGAATTACCTTATCAAAACTCTTCATCAGATGATCTGTTATTGTTGGTGGCATCTCGCGGTTGAGCACCAGCGCATGATCAAAAACATCGATAATATTGCGCCTGACGATTCCTTTCAAGTCTCCGAAATCCATCACCATCCCAAGCTTTATATGATCTTTTTTTTCAATTGGAACTCCTATAGCTGTAACTTTGAGTTCGTAGGAATGCCCATGAACATTGCGGCAGGGACCATCGTAGCCCAAAAGGGCATGAGCCATTTCAAACTTAAATTCCTTTGTTATTCTGATTCTTGTCATAGTTTTATGTGCGTAGTGATCAGTTTTTGATGAGTTTAGAAGTAGTGACTATGCGATTATTCTGCAGGATGCTTACGAAATAGAATCCGGACTCAAGCCAGGAGACATCTATTAATGAAACACTTTTCGGATCATCCAAAGGTTTCAGGGATAATGTCTTACCGGTAATATCTGTCAGCAAAACTTCTGCTGAGGTATTCGAACAATAATAACATCTTAACTGAAGCTCGCCATTTGAAGGGTTAGGCCATATGTCCAGGCTTGCAAGCGTTAAAGAGCTTTCGTTTACCGATGCCGTTGGATCAAAAATAAGTGCTGCAAATTCAGGCCTGTCGATAAAAGGATTCCTGTTTTGCTGAATGGCAAAAATGCCATTGTTTCTGTTAATTTCTTTCTGACTTACCGGATCCTGGTTGTGCCATTTCAGCATCAATGCTTTTGCCCAGCCCAGAAGTTCAGCGCCGTCAGTCATGTCACTGCCCGGCCAGTTGCCGTCTTGACTGTAATAACGCACATTCATATACATAATACCTCTGGCAAAATCGCCCTTGTAAGCATCGATTGGTTCAAAAACAACGCCGGAATAGCCTTGTGTGATACTTTGCCCAACTCTACTGCCATTGGTAGAAACCCATGTTGTTTGACCAACTTCACCGAATGGAAAGCTTCCTCTGCGGTTATTTACATATCCGTCAGTTGGCACAATGTGAAACAAATCAGTGTACATAGGATGCTGATTGCTGAACCAACTTGCCGGCCATGAATGTTCCCGGTTATAGCATTGACCTTCTGCATTGTAATTGCCACATTGGTTTGTAAAAAATGTGAATTCATATGCAGGAGTTCCACCAGGAACGTCAGAATACATGTCCCAGACTTTTTCGTTAGGTTTTCTGTCGAGAATAGCAAAATCCTGCCAAAGCTGAGCATATGTACGAGGCTCGTGGTCCTTGATGATGTTATGAAGCGCCACTTTAAGTTCAGCTCCAATGAGGTTTTCTGCTGAATTATAATAACCCGTTGGTGGCTGTGCAAAACTGACCGAAAGGCTAAAGTATAAAAAAAACGCTGTGAATGCACCCAGAAAAAGGCCGTATTTAGTATAGGGTTTCATGATAAGTTAATGTTAAAACCAGTTATTTGTGAAAAGATAAACCATGGCGACTATAAAAATTGCTATGGATGCAGCAAAGTGCATTGCACTTGAAAGTAAGATGTTTGTTCTTGACATGTTCATACTAATTCCAGCGATTGACCAGCAAAAACCGGCCACAAAAAGTAACATAACCATCATGCCGTTGAAGGGAGAAAAATAGCTTGATGTCATACCAATTATCAATGTATTGATGCCGGCGGCAATAGCCATTATGATAAATTTTACATAGTTATCAAATGAAAACAATCGTTCGCCACGACGAATTTTTAAGGCTTCGAGCATCATGCGTACACTCACCGCAACAAAAATACCAAATACTACCCATTTATATCTGACAACGAAAAGATGCATAAAACTGTTGCCAAGCAATGAACCCAGATGATACATCAGTCCCTGCAAAAAACCAAATACAGATGCAAGCAAAAGGTTTGTCAGGTGAGAGTTGCGGTGGTCACGGTTCAGGCCTAGTGCCAATGGAAATGTGTTGTAGGCTACTGCAATGATAAACAATATGTATAAAGCGTATTTCACTTCTGGATAATCTGGTCACAAATGTACCACGAATCTTTCAAAGTCTTAAGATTTTTGGTAAACCAGTCCAACGATTTTTTCGAGCCATT
Source organism: Bacteroidota bacterium (assembly GCA_018336075.1). Classification (GTDB taxonomy): domain Bacteria; phylum Bacteroidota; class Bacteroidia; order Bacteroidales; family F082; genus JALNZU01. The sequence continues at coordinate 4,300 of JAGXRB010000265.1, read as the reverse complement.
CGGCATCTGTTTCATCAAACGAAGCCTCCTCGCTGCTGTCAACATCCAAAACGCCAACAATTTGTCCGCTGTTATTCATCAGCGGAACAACAATTTCCGATTTTGAACGACTGTCGCAAGCAATGTGACCCGGAAAAGTATGAACATCCGCCACAATGACAGTTTCTTTGCGGCTCACTCCTGCCCAGCAAACACCGGTTTCTTTTTTCAGATCTATGCAGGCAAGTGAGCCCTGATAGGGTCCAACCTGTAACTTGCCTTCCTGCAAAAGATAGAAGCCAGTCCAAAAGAAGTAATCCATTTTATGATGCAGCACAGCCACAATTGTAGCCATATTGGAAATAGGGTTGTTACTTTTTTGAAGGAGCTCATTTATTTGTTGATACAGGCGTTCGTAACGGCCGGCTTTTTTTTCTTTTGAGAGATTCATGGTTTATATATTGTAGTTTTCAATGATGCTGCAAAAATAGGGAATTATTAACTTCAGTTCTGATGCTAGGCACAAAAGGGTATAAATCAAGCTTTTCCGAAACCGTTTGTTGTAATTTGTTTGTTGTGAAGGAGTCGTGATATGTTATTCATTTTTAGGGATTTAGGTGTTAAAGTCCTGAGTTACAGTTTTTCAGTCAGTCAAAATACACTAATTTTGTGACATGGAAATAAACGTTTTTCCAATTAACCTCAACCACTAACTAAAAATCGTAAACAATGAGTATTAAGAAGCAAGTTTTAAAAAGTAAGCCAATATGCAAGGTCAGTTTTAAAGTTTCAAAAGAACAATCCGGAAACGCAGCCGAAGTTGCAGTTTTAGGTGATTTCAACGAATGGAACCCAACTGCAGATGTAATGAGTAAGTTGAAAGATGGTTCTTTCAGCCATACTATTGAATTGGCAACAGGATCAAGCTACAGTTTCCGTTATCTGGCCGATGGTGCAGTCTGGTTCGACGAGCCTGAAGCTGATGGCCATGAGGCAGGCGAATTTGGCGCTAACAACAATGTCATAAACACTTAGATTTTTGAATTCCGGATATTTTTCCCGGAATATCAAGAACTGAAAAGTTTAACAACAATCCCTCTTAAAAAGGCGGTATAGAACTCTTCTGAGTTTTAAAAGCCTTTTTTAAGAGGGATTTTAAATTTCTAAATTTTTTCGAGGCCAACAGTGAAATGCCTGAGAATCGGCGCTTCTTTCACAATCCTGAAGCCGGTTTTAATTTCGGACCTGCGCTCCCAAACATTAATGAGGCTTGCAGCAACATAGGCCATGTGATTATTTGTATAAGTGCGACGCGGAATTGCCAACCGCACCATTTCAAGGTTTGGATAACGGTTTTCGCGTGTTACGGGATCACGGTCGGCCATGATTGTGCCAATTTCTACTCCTCTTACACCGCCTTCCAGATACAGTTCAACAGCCAATGACTGTGCGATATACTGTTCTTTTGGAAGATGAGGCAAAAATCTTTTCGCATCAACAAAAATGGCATGACCACCAAAGGGGAATTGCACCGGAACGCCTGCATCTTTAAGTAGTTTGCCAAGATAGCCTACCTGACTGATGCGTGTTTCCAGATAATCGAATTCTGTTCCTTCATACAATCCTTGAGCAAGGGCATTCATATCACGGCCCGACATGCCTCCATAAGTAATGAATCCCTCGAACATAATGTTGAAAACACTGGCTTTCTGGAAGAGTTCTTCTTCCCGGAAGCCAATAAAGCCCCCCATGTTTACGATAGCGTCTTTCTTGCTGCTCATCGTCATGGCATCGCCGTATGAAAACATTTCACGCACAATTTCGCGGATGCTTTTGTCAGCATAAGCTACTTCACGAATTTTTATGAAATAGGCATTTTCGGCAAAACGTGCGGAATCAAAAACCACTTTGACGCCATATCTGCGCGACAACTCGCTTACCTCACGGATATTCTGCATCGAAACCGGCTGCCCGCCTGAAGTATTGCAGGTGATGGTAATGATTACCATCGGTATTTTTTCGGCCGGATATTTTTTATAAACATTTTCCAGCTTCTCCAGATCAATGTTTCCTTTAAAAGGGTGATCGAGCGTGGTATCAAAAGCCTCGTCGATGGTACAGTCCACGGCGGTTGCTTTTCTGAATTCGATATGGCCTTTGGTAGTGTCAAAATGAGAGTTTCCCGGAACCATATCGCCCTCCTTTACCATAGCAGAAAACAAAACATTTTCTGCTGCTCTTCCCTGATGGGTAGGCAAAAAGAACTCGAAACCTGTGATGTCGGCGATGGCATTCTTCATTTTAAAATATGAAGAGGCTCCTGCATATGATTCGTCGCCCAACATCATTTCAGACCACTGACGATCGCTCATGGCACCCGTTCCAGAGTCAGTGAGCAGGTCAACAAAAACCTGATTGCTTCGAAGATTAAATAAATTGTAGTGTGCTTCTTTGATCCACTGCTCGCGCTCGTGGCGATGGCTCCTTTGAACAGGCTCCACCATTTTGATTTTATAAGATTCAGCAAATGGCAATTCCATGATTTCCTGATTTTTTTTAATGAATACAATGAATAAAACAGCCGTCAAATGCGGCTTTGGTAACGCAGCAGGAAATCAGGCGAACCTGTCGCGCTCTTTTATGTTGAGGTAATTCAGCTTCTCTGTGGGCTGATAAATCATTGTATTAGAATTGGGTTCGCCACAAAAGTAATGCAAACGTTTGAAGTTTGCAAACCAGAATTTTAATTAATTGATTTTATGCTTGTTGGGATAATTTTGCTTTTTCAAAAAACAGCATTTTTCAAAAATTTCGTAGCTGTAAAAATTACAAAAAGGCAAAAAAGATAAATCAGATCGTTTTTCTGTTTTTCAAAAACGCTACCAAGCCTTCAGAGGCATCTTCCAGCAAATCGATTACCATATTGAATCCCTGCTCCCCACCATAATAAGGATCAGGAATATGGTCAAAATCCTTGTGAACAAAAAAGTCGCGCATTCTGTAAACTTTTCCTTCATCCTCGACAGATCGTGCTGTTTTTCTGATATCATCATAATTGTTGTCATCCATCGCGATGATCAAATCAAAATCGTCAAAGTCCTTTCCTCTCAGAGCTCTGGAAATGCTGGTAATTTTATAGCCTCGGGCAGCAGCTGTTTTGCGCATACGGCTGTCAGCAAGTTCACCTTCATGCCATGCTGAAGTGCCGGCAGAATCAACTTCCACTTGTATTTTTGCTTTTTCGGCAATGGCTTTAAATATCGTTTCGGCTGAAGGTGAACGACAAATATTACCAAGACATACAAATAAAATTCGTGTTTTATCTTTTGAGCTGTTCATGATAAATGCTTTTTGAATTAAGTATTCCAACAAATGATTAAATGACGGAATCTGCCGGCAAATATACAAAGTCAAGTGAAATCGTCCAGAAAAAACCGAAAAAGAACACAGGTAAATCCGTCAAAAAAACTACTTTTGCGCAATACAAAAAAGCCTTCTTAGCTCAGTCGGTAGAGCAGCTCACTCGTAATGAGCAGGTCGTGGGTTCGAGTCCCATGGAAGGCTCAAAAACGAAAAAAGCATCTTCAAGGAGATGCTTTTTTGAGGTCTCGAGCGGAATGAAAACTTTACAGGATTTTCAATGCTTTTAGGCTTTTTGGTTTAACAAATTATCAGTTTAGCCAATTTTTACCCTTCATTTTTTCAGGTCTTTCATTAATTTACTGACTGTATCAAATCTTTTCAAGTTACCTTTTTCAGCTTCCTGGAGTGCTTTTAAGGTAGTAGCATTGAGAGCCGGATTTTCATTCCTGGCTTTTACAAATGGCAAAGTGTTTTTAGAAAGCATTATTCTTGATTATTTTCTGTTTTGGGTTTTAAAAAGTCTCTAATTAAAAACTCAATGTTATGCTGTATGTGTTTAACGTCAAGAATGAACTGGTAATTCTCATTCGACCTTAATTGCTCCAGCAACTTATCAACCTTAATATCTGGGTCATTTGATCTTATTTTATCAGTTATAGAAACCATCATTCTAGTTTCAATGCCTGACAAATATTCATAAACTATTCTTAAATGATTTTTACAGATAAAAACTTCTGTTTGATAATGCTTTACAAGAGATTTATTAAGGTCTAAAAACTCCTTTAAGGTTGATATTTCACTTTGCAAACTTTCTATTTCATCCTGTTGGTCTTCATTATCTGAAAAAAATCTTTCACTGTCAAAAAAATCTTTTAAAGGCACTTCCAATACTTCAGAAATCTTTAATAAAGTATCAACTCTCAATGTATTGTTTTTCAGAGTTGTATAAAAACCTTTT
>JAGXRB010000264.1 GCA_018336075.1 Bacteroidota bacterium | reverse complement strand
TCTGAACCCATTTATCGGTTACGAAGCTTCAACACTTATTGCAAAGCAGGCGCTTGAGAGCGGAAGAAGTGTTTACGAACTTGTACTTGAAAAACAATTGCTTTCTAAACAAGAACTTGACAGGATTCTCGCTCCCGAAAATATGATTTAGATAGCTTTCTGAAAGAAAAGGCATCGATAATTGTCTGAAGAAAACAACAAAAAAGGCGGAAATTTCTTCCCGCCTTTTTTTGTTCACTGACATTGAATTACACCAATCCCTGAGCAAGCATTGCATCGGCCACTTTCACGAAGCCTCCGATGTTGGCACCAATCACATAATTGATTTTGCCATCGGGCTGTGTTCCATATTTGACGCAGGTTTGGTGAATATCTTTCATAATCTGATGCAGACGTGCATCCACTTCTTCACGTGTCCATGACAGACGCAATGAGTTTTGACTCATTTCAAGTCCGGAAGTTGAAACACCTCCGGCATTGGCAGCTTTGCCAGGACCGTAAAGGATTTTCGCCTGAAGAAATACCTCAACTGCTTCAGGTGTGGAAGGCATGTTGGCGCCTTCAGAAATAACAAAACAACCATTTTTTATGAGTATTCTGGCTTCTTCTTCATTCACTTCGTTTTGTGTTGCGCAAGGCATAGCCACATCACACTTTATTGACCATGGTCTTTCACCTTCATGGTAAGAAGCAGCTTCGTATTTATCGGCATATTCAGACATACGGCCGCGACGAACATTTTTCAGATTCATTACATAGGCCAGTTTTTCAGCATCAATTCCATCCGGATCGTAAATGAAACCATTTGAATCACTCAAAGTGACTACTTTACCGCCCATATCAGTCACTTTTTCAGTGGCATATTGTGCAACATTGCCTGAACCTGAAACTGTTACTATTTTTCCTTTCAAACTATCACCACGGGTTTTCAGCATTTCTTCAGCGAAATAAGTAGCGCCATAACCGGTTGCTTCAGGACGAATCAAAGAACCACCCCACTCAAGGCCTTTGCCTGTAAGCACGCCTGTAAACTCATTCCTGATTCTTTTGTACTGACCAAACATATATCCGATTTCGCGTCCGCCAACACCAATATCGCCAGCTGGTACGTCCGTATTAGGCCCAATGTGACGACAAAGCTCTGTCATAAAACTCTGACAGAAACGCATCACTTCATTGTCTGATTTGCCTTTTGGGTCAAAGTCTGAACCACCCTTGCCACCACCCATTGGAAGTGTTGTGAGAGAATTTTTAAACACTTGTTCAAAAGCAAGAAATTTAAGAATTCCAAGATTTACTGTGGGATGAAAACGCAATCCACCTTTGTAAGGTCCAATAGCACTGTTCATCTCGATGCGAAATCCTTTGTTGATCTGAACCTCACCGCGGTCATCAATCCATGGAACACGGAATAAAATCACACGTTCGGGTTCAACCATACGTTCAAGAATTTTGGCCTCGCTGTAATGAGGATGTTCCTCAATGTAGGGAATCAGCGACTCAACTACTTCGTGCACTGCCTGATGGAATTCGATTTCACTTGGATTTTTGGCAATTACCTTTGCCATGAAATCGTTCAATTTTTTTTCATAATGTGTAGCCATGATATTTTTTATTTTGGGTTAAAAATGAATTTTCAACCAAATTTATCAAAGCAAACAATAGCTTTTGAAAAGCCCAGGCTAGAATGGGAGGAATGCGGAGCATTTTCAGTAAAACACGCAAAGGAATCAGGAAAGGATTGCGGAAACAGGCGAATTATGGGAAAGATGCCTGTAATAAACTTACTAATTCCATCAGGTTTTGAAAAAGCTACTTTTTAGCTTTTATTAAAGCATAAGCTGCAAAAGATGCAAGCCAATGAGATCCGGCATATTCGCCGGAATCCATCTTTTCGTAGCTGAAATTGAAATGCGTTGCAGCCAGATTCAACATTTTTTTGTTTTGCAATGCATTACCCATTTCAAAAAGGCACCATGCTCTGCTGAAATTCAGTCCGTCGAGATGCGCCAGTTTTCCATCGCTTCGATCTGTTACTTCTGCAGGCTTCAGGTACTTTTCAGGTTGCTTTTCAAAGCCGGGAAGAAATTTTTTTAGCCAACCCTTATACTCATTTTCAGGCAGCACTTTCAGCATCAGGGAAGCTTCCTGAAGGCATGGGGATAAAAAATCAAAGCCAGATGGCTCCCATCCAAGTGGACAATTTCTGTCATTAAGGAAATACTCTTTTGCTTTTTCTTCGATTTTACGTGCTAAAACAGCATCATACTTTTTTGCATAATCATAGGCAAACGACATCCCGAAAGCAATGTTTGAGTGCTCGCCCACCCGGATTGGATAATTAAGCTTATCCAAAAACCCAACAAACTTTTCCGACAATAATTGTGTAAGTGGCTGAAGGTTTCGATGTAAATCTGAAGCGGCCGGATGCTCCCATTCGCGCAAAGCTTCATCCAGTTTGAGTAACCATGCCCACCCGTATGTTCTTTCAAAATCCTTGTTATGCACATCATCAAAAAAGTTAATTTCCGCCTGAATATTCTCTTTGGTGATATTGGTTTTAAGCTTTTCAAGTATCGCTTCACTGTGTTCAAAATCTGGCAGTTCTTTCAAAATTGTAACCAGAGTCCAATGTCCATGCACTGAAGAATGCCAGTCGAAACAACCATAAAAAGCAGGATGCAAAACCCTAGGTGGTGCAAGATAGCTATCATCACCCAGAACTTGTCCAAGTTTATTCGGGTATTCCTTTTGTATGCAGTCGAAGGCAAAATGGTAAAGAAACTGCGCCTTTTTTTGATCAAGGGCTAATGCAGCATCTTCATTGAATTTCTGTTGAGAAAACGAGAAATTGGTCGTCACCATTAAAATAAGCATGGCTAAAATCTTCTTTTCCATTGTAAAAATAATTTTGATTCTGGAATATAATCCCTGATGAGTCAATTTCAGAATTGTCAAAGATATAGATTTCCCAAAAGCTGCCTCTACTGCAAAATGAAATTAAAGCTAATTGAAATTAAATTCATACGCAAAAGGCACATCTTTTTCATGTTCAAAATGTAATTTGATGCTGATATAAAAACAATTGCCACATTGAAAACTAATTCTTTAAAATCAGCGTTATATATCATGAATTCTAGTCAAATACGGGTTTTTACGATTTGATAATGATGAAATCTTTTTTTATTGTATGACCATGTAAATGACTTTTCTGGTTGTACCTTTGCAACACAATTTAACTTTTAACTACAATGCAAAAAATCATCTATTTTCTAACTTTTGGAGCGCTGATTATATTCAGCACTTCTTGTACGGAGCAATATAAAAAAGAGATTGAGCGTCTTTCAATTTATGCTGACAGCCTCGAAAATGTTGGAGTTGAAAAAGACACGGTTTCCATGGGGTATATCAAGGCTTTTAACGCTATTCAACAAAATCTTCAGGAGATAAAAATGAAAGAGCGGCTGATCACACAAATTTCTGAAGGAGACACTGAAACGCGCAAAAGCAAACAGGATGAGATAAATCAGGATATCAATGCCATTTACGATTTATTGCTTCAAAACAGAAAAACACTGAATGATCTTAAAGCACAGATGGGTAAATCAAGGGTTAAAAACACAGAACTCGAAAACATGATTGCCAACCTCAGCGCTCAAATCGAACAGAAAGACCTTGAAATAAGCGAGCTCAAACAGGATCTTGCCCGAAAAAATGTAGCAATCGAAAATCTTGAAAAAAACCTTGATGCGATGGAGGCTTTGAGCCGCGAGAAAGCCAGCGTTATCGAGCAACAGATTGTCGAGAAAAATACGGTTTGGTACATTATCGGCAACAAGAAAAATCTTGAGGAAAAAAATATTGTTGCCAAAGAAGGTGGTTTTATCGGCATTGGATCAACACGTAAAATAAGTGAAGAATTTGATCCCTCCCTCTTTACAAGAGCCGATCTGCGCGACCTCAAAGCTTTGCCTGTTTTCAGTAAAAAAGCCCGTCTGTTAAGCATTCACCCTTCTGCAAGTTATGAGTTTGTCGGAGAAAAAAGCATCGACAGTCTGATTATCCTTCATCCGGATGATTTCTGGAGTGCATCGCGCTATCTTGTCGTAATGATTGATTAAAATCCATTATAACTTTAAACAACATGGAAGCCTGATTGTAATATGCAATCAGGCTTTTTTTATCATAAACAGCTGAATTTGTTGTAGTTCTATGCCGCATTTTATTAGTGATCAGCATCTTCTCACGCTGCATATACTTTCAAAAACTATCTTGACCAATACCTTCTGTTAATTTGTTAACAATAATTTCAGTCACACTGACACTCATTTTGCTTTTTGTCTTAATTTTGCGGCAATTATAGCTGTTAAAATTGTTAATGAATACAGCTCTATTTTAAAATTTGTAAGTTCACAAAAACTCAGGATATGGAGAACACAATTAAAAAGCTTTTCAGCGAATTCCCACCTGTTACAACCCAACAATGGGAAGAACAGATTATGAAAGACCTGAAAGGAGCTGATTACGAAAAAAAACTAATCTGGAAAACCAATGAGGGCATTGCTGTAAAGCCATATTACAGAGCCGAACATCTTGAAAATATTCCTTGGTTAAAATCTTTTCCAGGGGATTTTCCGTTTATAAGAGGAAATAAAGCAACGGGAAATGAATGGCTTGTCAGACAAGATATCCGTGTAGACGACATCAAGGCAGCCAATGAAAAAGCTTTGGATATTCTAATGAAAGGCGTTGATGCATTAGGTTTCGAACTTGATTGTAAAAAAAATTACAGCATTGATGATATTGAAGCCCTGTTGAAGAACATTCGCGCAGATATTGCTGAGATCAACTTTATGGGAACCTCTCAACAAATGGAAATCGTTGGGATGATGGATAAACTCGTTCGAAAGTATAATCGTCCACTTGACAAGATTTGCGGTTCGGTGAACTTCGATCCCATCTCGCGTTTCAGCCGCCGCGGCCGTTGGTATGACAATGAAGAGGCCGATTTTTGTACAGCCTATGAATTGATCAAAACTGCGCATGCGCTTCCAAACTTTCGTGTCATCGCTGTAAACGGACATATTTTTGCAAATGCCGGCGCAAATATTGCCCAGGAAATGGCTTTCACATTGTCAGCTGGCAGCGAATACCTTACACGTTTAACCGATAAAGGGTTATTTATCGGCGAGGTAGCTCCAAAAATGAAATTCAATCTGGCAGTTGGTTCCAGCTACTTTATGGAAATGGCTAAAATTCGTGCCTACCGTTTGCTTTGGGCGCAAATAGTGAATGCCTACGGACTTAACGATGCACGCAATGGCAGAATGTTTATCCATGCAGAAAATGCTGGTTGGAATTTCACTGTTTACGATCCGCATGTAAATCTGCTGCGCACTACAACAAGTACAATGTCGGCCGTTCTCGGCGGTATTGATTCGTTTAAGGTTTTGCCCTTTGACGCTCCCTACGAGACACCGACAGATTTTGCTGAGCGAATCGCACGCAACCAGCAGCTGGTTTTAAAAGAAGAGTCATATCTTGATAAAATTGCCGACCCTGCTGCAGGTTCCTACTATATTGAAAACCTAACCCGGATGCTTGTGGATGAAGCCTGGAAGCTTTTCCTTAAAATTGATGAAGAAGGCGGCTATATCGCAGCATTGAAAAAAGGAGTTATTCAAGGCATGATCAATGAGAGCGCCCAAAAACGTGACCTGAATGTTGCTATGCGCCGTGAAATTCTGCTTGGAACAAATCAATATCCAAATTTCAATGAAAAAATTGAAAAAGCACTTTCATCTGACATTTTCAGCGCAATGGATAAGACCTCAGCTGAAGCCGAAATTGAAACTATAAAAACATACCGTGGTGCTCAGGCTTTTGAAATGTTGCGCTACAAAACTGACGTTTTCAGTAAAACCAATAAAAGACCCACTGCCTGGATGTTCACTTTTGGCAATGTTGCCATGAGAAAGGCAAGAGCAACTTTTGCATCCAATTTCTTTGCTTGTGCAGGTTTTGAGGTGGTCGACAATTTGGGTTTTAAAACCATTGAAGCAGGGATTGAAGCAGCACAGGCACAAAAACCTGAAATTGTTGTCATCTGCAGCTCAGATGAAGAATATGCCGGAAATGCAGCCATCATCTTTGAAGCGCTTAAAAGAGAAGCAGTTGTGGCACTTGCAGGCTATCCAACAGAATTAGCGGATGAACTCAAAGCTTCCGGCATGAAACATTTTATCCATGTCAGGTCGAACGTACTGGAAACGCTTCAGGCTTTCCAACAACAATTAGGCATCAATCAATAGGAATTACAACGAAAAAGAAAGCGATGAAACCGAATTTTAAAAATATCAACATAAAAAATATTCCCGACAGCGGACTTACAACCGAACAATGGGAATTGAAAAATAAAGTCGTTTCGGAATGGGAAACCCCCGAACATATAGAGGTGAAGCCAGCTTATAACAAAGAAGATCTCAAAGGGATTGAGCATCTGCAATATGCGGCAGGTATCCCTCCGTTTTTGCATGGCCCCTATTCCACAATGTATGTGATGCAACCCTGGACTATCCGCCAATATGCAGGTTTTTCGACTGCCGAGGATTCTAATGCTTTTTACCGCCGTAATCTCGCTGCCGGTCAAAAAGGTTTGTCAGTAGCCTTTGATCTTGCAACACACCGCGGTTACGATTCAGACCACGAACGCGTTGAGGGCGATGTTGGTAAAGCAGGCGTTGCTATCGACTCTATTCTGGACATGAAAATACTTTTCGACCAGATTCCGCTCAACAAAATGTCGGTATCAATGACGATGAACGGTGCAGTTTTGCCCATCATGGCATTTTATATCGTTACAGCTTTAGAGCAAGGAGCAAAACTGGAAGAACTGGCCGGAACAATTCAGAATGATATTCTGAAAGAGTTTATGGTGCGCAACACCTATATTTATCCGCCGGATGCTTCGATGCGGATCATTGCAGACATTTTTGAGTTCACCTCGAAAAAGATGCCAAAATTCAACTCTATTTCTATTTCAGGTTATCATATGCAGGAAGCCGGCGCTACAGCCGACATTGAACTTGCATACACCCTTGCAGACGGTCTGGATTATATAAGAACAGGTTTGAAAGCCGGTCTTGATGTGGATGCTTTTGCACCGCGCCTTTCATTCTTCTGGGCGCTGGGTATGAACCATTTTATGGAAATAGCCAAACTTAGGGCTGGTCGACTACTTTGGGCAAAAATTGTTAAGCAATTTGAACCTAAACTATTGAAATCTATGGCTTTGCGCACCCACACACAAACTTCTGGCTGGAGCCTTACAGAACAAGATCCATACAACAATGTTGCCCGTACTTGCATCGAAGCACTTGGTGCTGCACTCGGACACACACAGTCACTGCATACAAATGCACTTGATGAAGCCATCGCACTTCCGACAGATGCTTCGGCGCGCATTGCCCGAAATACCCAGATTTACCTTCAGGAAGAAACCAATATTACCAAAGCTGTTGATCCCTGGGCCGGTTCTTATTATGTAGAAAAACTTACAGCCGAACTCGTCGAAAAAGCATGGGCTCACATCGAGGAAATTGAAGCGATGGGAGGAATGGCAAAAGCCATCGAAACAGGTTTGCCCAAAATGCGTATCGAAGAAGCAGCTGCACGCAAACAAGCCCGCATTGATTCAAACAAAGACATCATTGTTGGCGTGAATAAATATCGTCTCGAAAAAGAAGATCCGATAGACATTCTGGATATTGACAATACTGCAGTTCGTCTTTCACAAATTGAACGCCTTAATAAATTGCGTGCAAACCGCAATGAAGCTGAGGTTGTTGAAGTCCTTGATAAAATTACCCGCTCTTGCGAAACAGGAGAAGGAAATTTATTGGAACTAGCTGTTGAAGCTGCATCCAAACGTGCTTCACTTGGTGAAATTTCCACGGCGTGCGAAAAAGTTTTTGGAAGGTACAAAGCTGTTATACGTTCCATTTCCGGCGTTTATTCTTTTGAAAGCCGTGGAGACAAAAGTTTCATCAAAGCCACTGAAATGGCAGATGAATTTTCAAAACTCGAAGGCCGCCGTCCGCGTATAATGATTGCCAAAATGGGTCAGGATGGTCACGACAGAGGGGCAAAAGTTGTTGCAACAGGCTACGCTGACATTGGCTTTGATGTAGATATCGGACCACTATTTCAGACACCAGCAGAAGCCGCCAGACAAGCTGCAGAAAACGACGTGCATATTTTAGGTGTTTCGAGCCTTGCTGCAGGACACAAAACGCTGGTTCCGCAAGTGATTGCAGAGCTCAAAAAGCTTGGTCGTGAAGATATCATGGTCATCGTTGGTGGCGTGATTCCACATCAGGATTATCAATATCTTTATGATGCAGGTGCTGTGGCAATTTTTGGCCCTGGCACCATCATTTCTGAGGCTGCAATAAAAATGCTTGATATTTTGATTCAAATGAGGAGTTGATTTTTCATATAAGCAGATTTACAAAATCAGAAAAGGCCCGGATCAATGAATGTCCGGGCTTTTTTTTTGCAAAAAACAACATTCTCATTGGTTCCAAAGTAGCTTTTTACTTTTTGATGGCCGAAATAATTAACCTACATTTGATAATTAGTTCAATTATACATCTATAAAGTTGAATTGAAATATATGTTAAGGTTTGTCAAGAATGGCTTTTCACTTTAGGGATTAACTATTTTTGTTTTTAAATCAACACCAATGAGAATTCCAACCTTAAGTATTTTGCTGATAAGCTTGATTCTTTTGCCAACTTTGCTATCTGGACAAGAGATAAAAGGAGTAATTCGTGATGCAAATTCCCAACCTATTCCATTTGCTTCTATTTACAACCCTCAGCTTCAAAAAGGCACTACAGCAAACATGGAGGGAGAATATCAGCTTTTTTTGCCTGTCGGCGAGCATGAATTACTATTTCAATATCTCGGATATCAGACACACAAAGAACTTATTAGGTTGGACGCTAAAGTTGTTACGCTTGATGTGACATTAAACATACAACACTATAACCTGGCCGAGGTTATTGTAACAGCAAGCGGAGAAGACCCTGCCTATTTCGTTATGAGAAAAGCAATTGGAATGAGCCAGTATTACCGCAACCAGGTTTCTGAATATTCAGCAAAAGTTTATCTGAAAGGAACAGGTGTGCCGGTGAAAATTCCTGCCCTGATGCGACGCCAGTTGAAAAAAGAAGGCATCGAAGAAGGTAAATATTTTGTCACAGAAACACTTTCAGAAATAAGTTTTAAAAAAGGAGAACCACTGCAGACGAAAGTTTTATCCACACGCAGCTCCGGGCCTGACAACGATACCAACCCAATGGAGTTTGTGACATTAAGCCTGTATAACGATATCAATGGCATTATTTCGCCTTTGAGCAGAGATGCATTTTCAGTTTATCGTTACAAACTTGACGGCACTTTCGTGGAGAACGGGCGGACAGTGAACAAAATAAGTGTTATTCCCAGAAGAAAAGGGCAGGATCTTTACCGTGGAACAATTTTTATCCGGGAAGGAAGCTGGAACATCCATTCAGTCGATTTGAAGGTAGAACAAAATATGTTTAAAATACGGCTCAGACAAGTTTACCAGGAAGTGAAGCCTTTGGTATGGATGCCTTTGAGCCATGATTTTGACATATTGGTTGAGGCATTGGGTGGAAAAGCTACTTTTCGCTATGTGGTGACTGTGAACGACTATAATGTGAAACTGAATCCTGAGGTGGACCACAGTTTTTATGCAAAGATGCTTGCTGAAGAAGAATCCGAGCTAAAAGCGCTTGAAGACCTTGTTGCCAACTCAAAAAAAACATCACAAAGCACAAAGAATGAGCCAGCTACAAAGGTGCAGCAAAGAGTGGCTGAGCTCGCCGAACAGCCAGACCTTTCAAACAAAGAAATGCGCGAACTTAACAAATTGATTCGCATGGAAGCAACGGCCTCTCAAAACAAGCCGCCTTTGGAAATTAAGCCAAGAAATACAGAAATAGCTGACAGCGCAAAATTAAGAACCCCGGATTTCTGGAATCAAGCCAGAACCGTCCCCTTAACAACAGGTGAATTGGAAAGTTTTAATGAGAAACCGGCAGATAGCTCAAATGCTGATACACTTAGCAAAAAGAAAAGCAGCTTATTCAATGAAATACTTTTTGGCTCTACCTACAGAAAGATTGGGCCTAAAATCAAACTTAAACACAATGGCATTGCAGGTTTAAGTTCATTTTCCTACAACACAGTCGATGGATTCCTGTATGATAAAAAGCTTGGATTGCTGTACGATGCCACTTCAGGCAAACAATTAAACATTGATGGAAATATCCATTTTGCATTTGCCCGAAAAAGCATCGGAGGAGTTGTCTCCGCAAAATATTTATATGATCCGATGAAAAGAGCATCCTTTAAAATCAGCGGAGGACAAACCACTTCTGACTTTAATGCTGATGATGGCATCATCCCCTTCTTTAATGTTTTCACAACACTTTTTGCAAGACAAAATTTTTTGAAGCTTTATGAGAAAGATTTTTTGAAATTAAGCCACGAGACAGATATTACAAATGGGCTTGTTTTTAAGTTAAGCACAGAATATGCCAAAAGAGAAAAACTTGAAAATCACACTGATTTTTATCTCACCAACTGGCTTGGTAAAGAATTTACGGCCAATATTCCCCCACCAATTGCTGATCATCCGGAACTGATCTCAAACAACAAGGCTTTCATTTTCGAAGCCGAACTGAGTTGGACCTATCGTCATTTTTACAGAATTAACAACGGCAGGAAACAAATGGCTTACTCGCGCTATCCGACTGTCACAGCGATTTGGCGACAGGGTATTAAAGGCATTGGCGACAGTGAAAGTCAGTTTCAGCATATTGAGGCTGGCATAAAGCACGGTTTTGACATGCGACTCTATGGCAATATTAATTACGCAGTTTCAGCCGGCAGCTTTTTAAACACCTCCAACATCTTTTTTGCAGATTATAAACATTTCAGCAATAATCCTTTATGGATTAATTCAGGTAAAAAACTTTCGATGTTCAGGACTTTACAGTTCTATGACCGCAGTATAAAAACTGATTATATCCAAGCCCATCTGAATTACGAACACAGCCGGATTCTCATTAAAAGACTCCCATTTTTAGGGAACAGCCTGATGCGCGAAAATCTCTTTGTGAACCATCTTATCACAAAAGATTCCAAGCCATATCTTGAAATTGGTTATGGCGTTTCCCAGATATTTCTGATGTTCAATATCGAAGTTGTGACAGGCTTTGAAGGCGGCAAACACAGCTATACCGGCTTTAGAATAGGTATACCTATCGGTGAAGCTGAGGTGAGATTTTAGAAATTTATAGCTAAAGACCTCAACCTTCTTCAATCTGCATTCTCGAAAGGACCGTTTTTTAATGGTTGACCCTAAAATTGAATCAACGAAACCCTTCTTTTACTCTTTTTACTACTTTTGGAATCTCATTAAAGAAATCTCCCCTGATGAAAACCCATAAATTCTGCCGGAACTTTTTTCTGATATCAATTTTGTCTGTTTTGCATTTCATTGCGTCGGGACAGGAAATAAATTCCAAAAGTTCTGAAATTTCAAAATACATAGATGTTTCCGATTCGCTCAGACTAAATTCCTTCAACGAAAGAAAACTACCTGAAGAATTCAGATCAATGAGTCTTCCCGCCGTAATTGACAACTCCACCCTCCCCTATTTCAGGCCGATCTTTAATCAGACTGGAGCATCTTGTGGTCAGGCTTCCGGTGTAGCGTATAATTTTACCTACGAAATGTGTCGAAAACGTGATGTCTCTGCAAGTGATTCCTCAAACCAGTTTCCGAGCCATTTTGTATACAATTTTATGAGTTATGAAGGTTGGTATGGCGTGAATTATCTGCATAGTTTTGAAATCCTCAAAACACTTGGAACACCTACAGTACATGATTACGGCGGCATCGCCATTGATGATGGAAGGGTTTGGATTTCTGGTTATGACAAATATTATCAGGCGATGAAAAATCGAATTCGGTCAGTGGAAAAAATAAAAACTGATACGCCTGAAGGTTTACTTACTTTAAAACACTGGTTAGCGCATCATCTGGAAGGTGCATCTACAGGAGGTGTTGCCAATTTCAATTCGGCAAGTCCGTGGTCATTGGTTACTTTGCCCGAAGGCACTCCTGAAGCAGGCAAAAAAGTTATAGTTCAGTTTCCGGGAAATTATGCAACACATGCAATGACGATTGTAGGTTATAATGATAGTATTCGCTACGATTACAATTCCGACGGACAATTTACAAACCACCTCGACATCAATGGAGACGGCATTGTTGATATGCGCGACTGGGAAATCGGCGGTTTAAAAGTCGCCAACTCTTATGGCGATAACTGGGGCGATGCAGGATACTTCTATATGATGTATAAATTGCTTGCAGAAAACATTGTAGATGGGGGAATCTGGAATCATCAGGTGGACATTTTAAATGTAAAAGAAGAATACGAACCTTTGCTAACACTAAAACTCACCATTCAACATGACCGTCGTGAACAAATACGAATTATGGCAGGTGTTTCCACTGATACGGCCAATTTTGCCCCGGACCATCTTTTAAGTTTTCCTGTTTTTAACTTTCAGGGTGGCCCCAGATATATGCAAGGTGGCTCATCAGATCCAAACAAAAAAACAATTGAAATCGGTCTGGATATTACACCACTTCTGGCTTATGTTGAATCTGGTGAATTTGCCGATTTTTATCTTGAAATACACGAAAACGATCCGCTATCAGAAGGTTCTGGAGAGATAATACACTATTCTATAATTGATTACAACGGAAATGAAGCACAAGAAATTTCCTGCGAACAACAGAATGTGCATCTTTTAGACAATGATATTACACGTTTGCGCGTGAGGCACAATCCAACTTTCAACAAAGTCAAGATTGAAACAGAGCAGATTCCTGTTTTTGATGCAGGCTATCAAATGGAAGCTACAGGCGGCAGCGAACCATTAAACTGGAAACTTATAACACCCTATCATCAGCAGTTTTTTGAAGATAGTTTTCCTGAAGTTGGTTCTGAGCAGCTTGTACTAGAAGCCCCAAATATGAAATTTGCACGCAAAACACTCGATTTCAGTTTTCCTTTTTATGGAGAAACATATAATGAGGTCTTTGTTCACAAAGATGGTTTCATTCTTTTTGAAGAAGGTATTTTTCCATGGCCATACTACAAAGACACCTATCTTCTGTTCAGATCAATGAAGAACATTTCGGTTTTCCTTTTCACCCCAATAAAATACTATCCGGGCACAAAACAAGCTGAAGGCATTTGGTATGAAGGAAACGAGCATCAGGCAGCATTCAGGTGGAAACAGCCACTTATGTATTACGATCAACACATTGGTGATGGAGAATTTGCAGTGATTCTTTTTCCCGATGGAAAGATCGAATACTATTTCAATGATATTCTCGTAAATGAAAATGTCCTTTGGTATTCGGGTGTTTCGGCAGGAAACAACAGTGATTTTCAACTTGTAAAAGGCTCCAATGAAAGAGATTTGCCACAAAATCCGTTCAGACTTGTCCCCGAAAATACTCCTGAAGGTATTTCGATAAGTGAAGAAGGATTTTTGAGCGGAATGATTGAAAATATTGAAAATATTAGTAATCTATGCATTAAAGTTATCGATGACCTTGGAATTTCGGATCAAAAAATATTTCAGATTTCTAATGATTTACGCTTTGATTACAAGGTAGTTCAGGCAGATGACTCCCCTCCTCAAAACGGAAGCACTGTCTGGGCCGAATTGACTGTTACCAATGTTTCAAGCACTGACATCAACAATATTGTGTCAACAGTTACTTCAAATGATCCTTATCTAGAAATTGTTTCAAATCAGATTGCTGTTGGAAATCTTCAGGCAATGTCAAGCATTACAATTCCACAGGCATTTGAATTCAGTATTTCTTTCGACTGTCCGGATCAGCACAACATTATAACTGATTTAAGCTTTGTTTCAAATTCAATGATCAGAAACGGAAAGATGACTTTTGTTTCCGGCACACCTGAAGTGAATTTGGCTGGAACATTCATCGATGATGATGAGAATAACCGACCTGATCCCGGCGAAACATTTGATCTGATTCTGAACTTCAGAAATAAGGGTGGAGCAAGAGCGCAGTTTGCTTCAGCGATTTTGACTACAAATGATACTTACGTTAGTTTTAATGAAGGCAACAGCGCAATAATCGGAGATATTCCACCAGG
Organism: Bacteroidota bacterium; assembly: GCA_018336075.1. Classification (GTDB taxonomy): domain Bacteria; phylum Bacteroidota; class Bacteroidia; order Bacteroidales; family F082; genus JALNZU01. The sequence continues at coordinate 11,532 of JAGXRB010000264.1, read as the reverse complement.
ACATATCAGACCGGCAAATTACGCTCTTACGATTTCACCTGATTGTCCGATAGGGCATGAAATTGGTTTTAGTGTCTCAGTAACTGACGCAAACAATAATCAGTGGAATGATACTTTAAGTTTGTCGGTTGGTCAATTCCCTTTGCTAGTGTTCAATAAAGCCCAGAATAATCTGTCAGCTTCAGCCATTGCTGCGGCGCTGGATAGTCTTCAAATACAATACGTTTATACAACTGAACTTCCTTTAAATCTGGATATTTACAGGGCCGCAATTGTCTGCCTAGGCACCTATTATACGAATACTGTGCTGACATTAGATGAAGGAGCCATCCTCTCAAATTACCTTTTGAATGGAGGTAAGTTGTACATGGAAGGCAGCAGAACCTGGCGCAATGATCCACAAACTGCAGTCCATAATAAATTCAACATTCAATGGCTCAGCATTACCCAGGCAGCCTATTTTAACAATTTTATTGGTGTGAATGGGTCTTTTACCCAAAACATGAATTTACCATTTTCAGGATTGTACAATGTTCTGCTTTATCATCTAACATTTCAACCTCCTGCATTTCCTTTGTTTTACACTGATTATTCTCCAACAGCTTACACAATGATTGGCTTTGAAGGGCCTGGCTATAAAACAATCGGTTCGTTATTTGAATTTGGAAGCCTTGGAAGTCCGGAGGATTTTGCAGGCAGACGCAATCTGATGGAAGAAATTCTTGCGTTCTTTGAGCTGGAACAGTTTATGGTTTCAATCCCTGAAAATGAGATAACCGATGCATCAAATTCATTCCATTTATCAATCAGGCCAAATCCATCCAATGGAATTGTTGAAATTGAATTTCTGTCTTCAGAGATAGATTCACAGGAATTGAAGATTTATTCTGTTGACGGCAGATTGATCAAGACAATTCTAATTACTCGTGAAGTATCATCGGAAAAGCTGGTAAATCGATGGGATGGCAAAGATGAAAACGGAAAACTTGCGCCAAAAGGTGTTTACGTGGTTCAGATTATTTCCGGGCAAAAGATGACTTCATCCAGGATTATCAGAATATAGAATGCACACATTATTCCTTTTCTCTTTAAAAAAATAAACTTTAACCTATCGATTAAAATGGTGAAAAAAACGTTTTTAGTGCTATTATGCTCTTTAATAATCTTCTCTTCCACTGCTCAAAATTTAGAAGAAAAGGCTGCAGCCATTCACAAAAAAGTACTGACTTTGGATAGTCATACCGACACACCTTTAATGCTTTACCGGCCCGGCTTTGATATAAATCAAAAAAACGATCCACGAAACCGCGGCGGTAAAATCGACTTTCCACGAATGGAAGAAGGAAGCCTCGATGCAGTATTTTTTGCTGTTTTTGTCGGACAGGGTGACCGCACAGCTGAAGGCAACCAAAAAGCTAAAGAAAGGGCGTTGGATGTTTTTGAAAAGGTTCACAAAACAATTTCAATGTATTCTGAAAAAGCTGAGATTGCGCTGACTTCAAAAGATGCAATGAAACTGAAAAAACTTGGCAAAAGGGCTATTTACCTTGGGCTTGAGAATGGTTATCCATTGGGTAACGACATAAATATGGTTGAAGAATATTACAGACTTGGCGCGCGATACATTACCCTTTCACATACAAAAAACAATGATATCTGCGATTCTTCAAATGATAAGGAAGAGCATGGAGGCTTGACGGATTTTGGCAGGAAGGTAATAAATGAAATGAACAGGATTGGTATGATGGTGGATGTGAGTCACCTATCTGATAAAGCATTTTACGATGTAATTAAAACCAGTCTGACACCTGTGGTCGCATCTCATTCCAATGCCAGGGCAATCTGCGACAATCCCAGAAATCTTACTGATGACATGCTTCTGGCTCTTAAAAATAACGGTGGCGTTGTTCAGGTTTGCATCCTCAGTGCCTATGTTACAAAACAAGAGCCAAATCCTGAAAAAGAAGCAGCACGTGAGGCATTAAGAGAAAAGTACAACCATTTTATCGGTCTTTCAGAAGAAAAATCAAATATTGCACGCGAAGAGTGGAGTGCAATTGAAAGAAAGTATCCAACTCCATTGGCATCGGTTTCTGAGCTTGTTGACCACATTGACCATATCGTGCGTATTGCGGGCATCAACCATGTCGGGATTGGAACCGACTTTGATGGTGGTGGCGGACTGTCAGATTGTTTTGATGTCAGTCAGATTGGCAATATTACACTTGAACTTGTAAGAAGGGGATATTCTGAAGAAGAAATTCAAAAAATCTGGTCTGGTAATTTTCTCAGAGTCTTTGAAGAAGTGGAAAATTTCAGAATGTAAGTACTGAAGAAAGTGAGTAATTTAATTACTCTTCTTTGACAATAAGATAGATCACCTCATTGTCCTTTTTCAACAGATACTTTTCGCGCGCATACTTTTCCATGAAAACTGAATCAAAAACAAGATCATTGCTCAGCTTCTGATTCTTTTTGATCTCGGTTTCGTAAAAGTTCTTTTGTTTCAGAAGACCTCTAAGACTTTTTTGCAGACTGATCTGATTCAAAATCCTGTTTTGATCAAAAAACATCATCCACAAGCCAAAAGCAAGAAGCGTGTATACGTACTTGAAACGCGACAGATGCTGGAGAATCCTTTTCATAATTCAGGTATTTCAAAAAAACGCTGTTATTTTAAAGCGATAACCACTGACTTTCAAGGCTTAGTGAATATCTATGCCTTTTTGCATAAAAATTAAATGTCGAAGTGTAATTTTAATTTCACCCATATATTCTTTTATTGCTTTTACACTGCCCGGCAACACATAAGTGAGCGTATTTCCCATCAATCCGGCGACACCTCTGCTTAAAAGCGCATTTGGCTTTTCTGCACCAAATTTCATCCTTATTGCCTCCATAATCCCCGGGATTTCTTTATCTATCAACTTTTTCGCTACTTCAGGACTGTAATCACGTGGGCCAATTCCGGTGCCTCCGGTCGAAAAAACCATATCATAATTCTCTGAGCGCGCCTTTAGCAATAGTGATTCAAAAATTTCTGGACTATCCGGAATCAATTGTTTGTCAGTTTCAAATTTCCATCTGTTCTCAGAAAAAAACTGTTGCAGATTATTGATAATTTCAGGTCCGCTCAAATCGTCATACACACCACTACTGGCTCTGTCAGATAGTGTTATCACCATCACCTTAAAAACTTTTTGCAGATACTCAACATTATCTCCCGACTTTACCGGACCGCCTTTCAAAACTCTGGCAAAAATTCCTTCCTTTGGCATCACGCAATTTCCAACCTCATTGTAAATTGCACAACCCTTGCCATGACATTTCTTTCCAATCTGTGTAATTTCGAGCTCAGTTTCTCCAATCAAAAGTCTGTCTAGCGGAGCCGTTTCGTACAAGACAATGCCTTCAGTAGTAATATTTTCTGCAAACTCACCATATTGCACTTCGCGTTTTGCTTCCATCTCAAATTTACGGAAACTCTCTGTGCCGAGCAGGCTCACCATGCGATGCCAGTTGCCCGCATGCGCATCATTTAAAACACCTGTAGTCGTTAGCTCAATGAAAGGTACTGGCTTTTTCACTGTTCCCTTTTTTTCGGAAATGTTCACTGAAACAACCTTGATTTTAGATTCTGAAGTCATGAAAATATATTAAATATCTCCGCGAAATTACTAATTTTACGGACAATTATGTCTGTTAAACCAGAGAAAGTAGCAGTTTCAAACAAACACTGTCATTATTCACGCTTAAATTAAAAACATCTGATGGAAGAAAAAACGTTTGTGGAAGAAAATCTGGTGCGAGAAATCAGTAATTCGCTGAGCCATGCTTCAGGATGGATGAAGTTTCTGGGCATTGTAATGATAATCTATGGTGTAATGATGGCGCTGACAATTGTCGGTATTATCATTGCATGGTTGCCAATTTGGCTTGGAATAATTGTTTATCAGGCAGCTAAAAACTCAAAGACGGCTACCCTTACTGGCGATAAATTTATGTTGATGAAATCGCTCCAAAACATCAATAATTACTTTACTATTTCTGGTATATTACTAATAATCAGCATTCTGCTTTCAGTACTATTTGTTGTTATTGTGGTATTGACTGGTTTCGCTTTCGAAAATCTTGCAACCTATCTCGATTCGATGTAAACCCGATATGATTATAAAGATCAATCCAAATACCTAAGAAAAAGAAGTTATAATTGATCCCTAATAATCCATAAAACGCGGCGAGAGATAAGCATTGCTTTTTCTGGCAAGCCGAAGTTTTACACCAAACTCATGGGTGCCTGAGTTGAAATTCGCAAAACGGTTGACTCCAACATCATAGCTATATACGATTTCGATGATTTCAGAGGTACGCAACCCTGCCTTGATGATAAAAGCGTCCTTATTTCTCCAGCCGATTCCAGCCTGAAGTTTATTCACAAAAAGTTGTAAATCAGCATGCAGGTATTGAATTGGGCCTTGTTGGTGAAAAGATAATCCTCCCCGAAGCTGAGCTTCATAAGAAAGGCGAAAAAGATAATATGTATAGATATGTTGATGAATCGGGATGCGGGAAATTGAAGCGTCGCGGCCAAGTGTGGTTATATGATTGGAGGCATAACCAAAAGCAAAATCATAAGCAATAAAATGAAGCCCGAAATCAAAGTCGGGTCGCAGGTAACTCTCGTCTGGCCGGATAAGCGGCTCGTTTCCATCAAAAAATACAAGTTTGGAAAATTCAATTAGTCGCTGATACATTCCGGCAGAGAGCCCCATATCGAGACTCATTTCAGAGTCCAGATAAATCCTGTAAGCATATGCAAGATTGAGTTTTCTCGTGATTTCTTTTCCAACGGTTTGGTTATTTACCGTCAACTTCAACCCCATTGACCGATTATCAAAAAAAGTTGAAAGGCTAAACTGTTCTACCTTAGGTGCATCTGGAAATCCAACCCACTGTCTTCGGGCGAGCATCTGCATATTGAGCATATTATTATTCTCAATAAGGGCAGGATTGAAAACTTCAGCATTCATGCCACTATTGCTATAAAGAACATCTGTTTGCCCTTTCAGCACCTGACTTCCAAAAAATAAAATCAGCACAAAAATGAAAATGTAGTTCAACTTTTTCATGGTCTGAAATCTTTGGCTTGTTGAAGAGAAACGCGCTCATTGTCAATGTAAGGTACAATAAATGCATCGGGAAAACCTGCATTGCGTATGCGGTTGCGCAATACTTCTGCCTCTGAAATACTATATCTGTCACCAACTTCATATCTGAAAACCCCAGCTTGCTGATGTTCTGTAAACCGAATGTTATCCAGCATTCCTTTCAGGATTCCAAAATCATTGTCAGCATTGCGTTTCACAGAAGAAACAAGGATTTGAACCCTGTATACGAGTCTTCTATTTTCAGCAATAATATTATTTGATGAGACGCTTTCAACGGCAGCATTCATGTCCAAAACCTGAAAAGTTGTTCTTCTGTTGGCTTGATGTTCAGCTTCTGATCCTGCATTTCTGATTACAGGATTGCGTTTTCCAAAGCCCTTGGAAACCAGTCGCGACTTGGATATGCCACTTAAAACAAGATAGTCAACTACAGATTTTGCTCTTCCGGCTGACAGCTTGTCATTGTATTTATCTGTCCCACGAGTATCAGTATGCGAGCTGATCTGAACCCTCACTTTTGGTGTTTCCCTCAGCATAGAAACCAGCTTGTCAAGCTCAAGCTTTGAAGACTCCCGCAGAGTTGCTTTATCAAAATCATAATAAATATCGTTCAGCGCTATTTCCTTTTTCATCACGATAGGTGTCAACTCAAAATCCAGATCATATCCGCTTGATTTCTGCAGAATCATTGGTTTATCAATTTCCGGAATACGGACCACCCGCGATTCAGTGAAATAGCCATCTTTTTCAATCTTCAGACTATATAAAAAATCAACTTTCAACGAATCAAAAAGGTAAACACCCTTGTCATTCGTTCGTGTCATTGCCAGAAAACCTCCTGAACTATTGATAGATACCACTTGGTTGGCAATTGTTCTGCCTGTTTCTCTTTCTGTGACTTTACCACTGACTCCGGCAGTGTGATTGCGGCGTTTTAACAAAAATTCAATTTCAGGAATTTTTGGATGGCTTCCGGTATTGAGAAAATCTTTTACTTCTGTAAGATAATCCGGGTGCGCTGCTGTCACATTTCCTGATGCATACGTTGGAACAGATGTTGCAAAATCACCATTGACAGAAGTTTGCAAAGCATAAATTTTGTTGTCATTATACTGTATTTGTATGTCAGCATTGGCAACAGGGTTCAGCGTCTGTGCATCAAGCACACGTCCTTTAATAATCTTACGTATCGGATAATCATCAAAGAAAAAAATGTCGTCACCGCTTGCCCTGTTGCGGTTTGAACTGAAGGCACCTTGAGTTGTTCCGGGTTTTACAGCAAGGCCAAAGTCATCAGAAGTTGAATTGTAAGGTGCAGTGAGCAAGCCAATTTCATTGAAACTTCCGGCACGATCGAAAGCATAAAAAATATCAAGTCCGCCAAATCCGGGATGGCCGTAAGATGAGAAAAACAACAGACTATCACCCGATGTTGTAGGAAAAAGTTCATCAAAAGATGTATTTACAACTGCCCCCAGGTTTATGGGAAGTCCAAAACTTCCATCAGATTTTATTGTTATGCTGTAGATATCATTTCCACCGAAGCCTCCTGGTAAATTAGCAATGAAATACATCTTTTTTCCATCTTCCCGAACATGAGGATGACCGAAATTATATTTGCGGTTTACAAATGAAGCTGGTTTTGCCCTTGAAAAAGCAAATGTTTCCGGATTGAAACTGGCTTCCATAATGGTACACCTGCGTTTACGGTTGTTGCAACGGGTGAAAAATACTCTTTCGTTTGCCCTATCAAAAGTCAGCGTTCCAGTGTTTGAATTTCCTCCCACCGGCAATGGAATTGCATTTCCAAAATCGCCATAAAGATTGGCAATAAACAGATATAACCTTGAGAAGCCTTCAGCTGTGCGACCATCAGAATCATTACCTCCATTTTCTTTTCTTGAAGAAGAAATCACTAAATCACCGTTCAGCCAGCCTGGTGCATAATCACTCCATTGGCTATTGATACCTGTAGCAGCCACGACTAAATTTTCCGCTAATTGAGATTGGGTCTCATATTGATTAATCATTGCCAGAAATCTTTTCGCTTCAGCTGAAACAGGGTTAAGTTTCAAAGTATGAATAGCCGACAATTTAGCCGATTGAATATTTCCTGCTCTTAAATATGCATCCGTTTGTGCCAGCATCCAATCCACCTGTGATGGTTCTTCACCATTCGCATCTGCATACCATTGCAAAGCTTCTTCGAAACGGTTCATTCTGTGATAAGAACTTCCAATTCTGAAGGCAAGCAATTGTTTTTCTCTTAGATCATCAGTGCGATGGAATGCCCGCTCCCACATTTTTGCGGCTTTGGCAAAGTTATGGACAGCAAAATGCTTATCAGCCTGTCTGACCACTGCCTTTTGCGCAATCATTGCACTGCTTGTAAGAAACAAAAACAGAAATAAAACAGCCTTTCTCATTCTTTCACCAATGTTACTGATCCTTTGTCTGTGCGAACCACCATCCCGTTGACATCTTTTATTTCATGTATATAATAATAGGTGCCGGGAGCCACCATTGTTCCTTTGTATTTACCATCCCAGCCTTCGGTGCCAACAAAAATTTCCAACCCCCAGCGATTGTAAAGACGGATGAAACTTCCCTGCATAAACCGATCGTTGATATTATCACTATTAGGGGAAAATGCGTTTATTCGACTACCTTCACCCAAAATCAATATTGTTTCCTTTGTTTTACAACCTGTTAAACCTATGGCTTCAACAGTCAGAGAATCATTGAATAAGTGTGTGTTTCCATAAAAAAATTGCATTGACATACCATCTTGTAAAATGGTGTTGCCACTCATAAAAGTTAAACGATGCACTTGATTTGGTTCCTCTACAAATAATATTTGCTGCACCGCGTCTGCACGTAAACTGAATGATGGCATTGGAACTACTTCAACAAATGCCGTTTGAGATGATGAACACCCAAACTCATTTGATGCAGTAACTGTGTAAGATGCGCTGCTTTCGGGCACAATTGTAAAAATACTCCCAGAAACCGGTGGTTCCGTTTGCCAGCTATAAGTACTTCCTCCTGAGGCTTCCAAATAAACACTTTCACCGTGACAAATCTGATTTTCGCCCTCAATTATGACTTGAGGAACGGGAAATACCAGCAATGAAACAGTTCCCTGCATTGGTTTTGAACAATTTGAAGCCATCATAAAAGCTTCAACATGATAGTTGCCAGATATCGATGGATTTGTGAAGGCTAGCGGCTGACCTGTACCACTCAAGGTCTGTACTATTTCTGAATTGTCTCTTTTTAACTGATATGCAACATTAGCCTCAGAACCTGATAGATAAAGCCCCGCTGTAGCCTCATTTGCACAAAATGCTCCCCCGCCAAGCAATGTATACACAACCGGCAATGCTGATTGCTGAATCTGGATTGTTCCAGACATTGCTAATGTACATCCGTTTTGATTTGAAGCAACAACCGAATATGTTCCATTTGAACTAATACTCCCAAAACTAATTTGGCTGCCCGTTCCGTTTAAAGCAAGACCAGCTAGAATTCCATTGCGTAAAAGAGCGTAACTGACACCTTGTTGTGAGCCAGAAAGGCCGATATCAGGAAACTGTTCACCAGGACAATAAAACCCGCTACCGGTAATTTCAAATTGTTGCGGCAATGGCAAAACTGTAACGATAACAGAATCTTCTGCATGCACAAAACCATCAAAAACACTCACAAAATATTTTGTGGTCTGCTGTGGGTAAACCCTTAGAATTGGATTAAAATGTTGTGAAATAGGTGGGTATGCTGTCCAGCTCCAGGTATAATTCCCAGATCCACCTTGTGGCAAGGCTGTTAGCTGAACCAACTGACCAGGACAAACAGAAAAATCCGAAGTTGAAATATTTACCGATAAAGCACCTCCGCTCACAAAAACGATGGTTTGATCGCTTGCCTGACATCCGCTTTGTTGGTCAGTAACTGTAAAATTAAACAAGGTACTGTTGCTTAGCGGGACTGTCTGTGGATTAAAAGCGGAAGAGTTTATTAACAATGAAGAAGGTTCCCAGTTATAAATATAAGAGCCCGTGCCTCCGGTCGCAATCCCATTTAACTGTGCAGAAGAGCCAAAAGCTGCAGATTGGTTTTCACCGGCATCAGCAAATGGCGCAGGAAATTGCTGAATCAGCGCTGATCCGGCCATGAGTGTTTCGCACCCAAATCCGGGGCGTGTTGCCTTTACAGTGTAGTTTCCGGAAATGTTATAAAGTCCAAAATTGATGGGACCTCCCTGTCCAACAACTTGAGAAACTGCATGTGTATAATTTCGATACAGCGTGTAAAGCAGTCCAATTTCTGAGTTACTCAGACCAACAGATATCCCTGTGTTTGAGGCACAAAAAGCACCTCCTCCCGTTACTTGAAAACCTAAAGGTATCTCACCAACCTCTATAAATATTTCAGCTGATGCCATTTGTTCACCATCACTGATTGACAAATAAAATGTTTGTGAAAACGTTGGATTTAATTGGATTGTCTGAGCGGTACCAAGCAGCACGCCATCTGAATCTTTCCACTCGTAACTGTTTGCTCCATTTCCTCCTTGCGAAAAAGCGCTTAGAATAACTGCTTCACCGTGACACACTTGCTGCGAAGATGCAATTATATTGACCAGAAGCTGCCCACCTGTCACAGTAACAATTGTTGAGTCAATATTACTTTGACATCCTGATTCCAGATCAGTAGCAGAAAAAAGAAAAACGGTACTTTGTTGCAGTGGAAATGTTGAACTTGATAATGAATTTGGTTGAAGCAGTAATGAAGGTGGTATCCATTGGTAATTGTAGAAACCCGAACCACCTGAAACCACTGCAGAAAGTAATGCACTTTCACCAACACCAATACTCTGATCAGCTGAACTTAACACAAGCGGTGGTTGATAAAGCTGTACCTGCGCTTCACCGGTCATAATGGAAACACATTGCGAAGCTGGATTTTCGGCCATTACTGTATATAGTCCACTGGCATCAATGCCATTAAATTGCAGAGCTCCGCCTGTACCGCTGAGAATATTTCCCGTTGGATTACCATTCCTGTGGAGCACATACTGAATACCGATTTCTGAACCACTCAAACCAAGATTTACAAATGCACTTCCCTGACAGTATATTCCTCCACCGAAAAACTGAAACTGAACAGGAGCTGGATTTACCGCAATGTAAACAGAATCGTAAACCAAAGAGATTCCATCATTTACAACCAATTTATACTTTGTAGAAACTTCAGGGAAAACAACTGGGTCGAAAACTGAAGATTCAAAACCGGCGGGTTCAGATGTCCATGAATAAATGTAATTTCCTGATCCACCAGATGGCAAGGCAAATAGTTTGATTTGAGAGGCAGGGCAAACTATATCATGTGTAGCGACAATTTTGAGCTGCATGGTGCTTGTCCCATTTCCAACAAATACGGCAGTATAATCTTCCGAAACAGCACATCCACTTCCATTGGGGGCTGCTTCCAACTTGAACAGTGTTGTCTCTTCCAGACTTACTGTTGTTGGTTGTAAAGCATTAGGATTGAGTAGTTTATTTGCCGGAGACCAACTAAATGTATATGTTGTATTTGAATTTATAACTTCACCCTCAAGGGTAGTTTGTCCATCAAAAAAAATGTATTTATCAGGGCCAGCCGATGCAATCACTGATCCCCCGTTAGTAATCACAGCGTTTCCTGCCATTGTCCGTCCACAACCATTTGGTCCGAATGAAGCATAAACAGTGTAAGTGCCTGATGCATTAAAAAGTCCAAAACTTATTGGATTTCCGGTTCCGATGATGACAGCAATCTCATCTCCGTTCAAACGCAGCGAATAAAACACAGCTGTCTGCGACCCTGATAATCCAACAGGCAAAACTGAACCAGTCTGACAAATATTTCCGCCTCCGGAAACACTGAATATTTGAGGCAATTCATTCACTTGAACAAAAACTGTATCTGTGGCTGTATGAATTCCATCTGTAACTGTAAGCACATATTTTGTTGAAGTTACAGGAACTGCAATAGCATTTTGCTCCCATGAGTAAAATCCGGAAGGAACTGATTTCCAATTAAACGTATAATTTCCGTTTCCACCGGTTGCATATCCTGAAAGGGAAACCGATTCACCCGTACAGATAAAATGACTTTCAGCTGAAGCTCGTGCCTCCAAAGTATTTCCGGTAACAAATACAATTACTTCATCAGGAGCACTTTGGCAGCTGGATTGATTGGCTGTGGCAACCACAGTAAAGGCTATAGTTTGTTGCATCGGCACTGTCATTGTAGTCTGTGCTGTTGGATTTACCAATGCAACAGCAGGATTCCAGCTAAAACTAAAATCTCCTGAACCTCC
>JAGXRB010000263.1 GCA_018336075.1 Bacteroidota bacterium | reverse complement strand
AAAAGTTTCATTGCTGAAATTGACAGTCTGTATGCAATAAAACTTAAATATTGGTTCATTTCAATCTTTGTGTTTTCGATTCCGCTTTTTGTCGCAAGCCGGACTTCATACCAAAAACGAAACAAAAAATGTTTCAAAACATTTTTCGTTTTGGGGTCGATGGCAGCAATTGGAATCTATCTTGCAGTTTCAGGTGTCGTTTCCTGGATGAACATTCATTGCGATGGCTCAATTCCTGAGAAGAGATATGCAACAGTTTTGGAGGCTTATTATTCTCCCAGATCGGGAAGCTCGCAGGGTAACTTTGTTGTGAAGCTGGCAATTTATGGAGTTGACAAGCATATTTTTGTAAACCACCACAACAAAGATTTTCAAAGAAACCTGAAAGAAACTATCGAAATAAATTTGCACAAAGGCTATTTTCAAAAGCGTTGGATTGAAATTAGCCGGGAATAAAGCAGATTTTGTGACTTTATCAAGTAGTATATTTCCCGCAAAACTATGAATTGTCCTTTTTTTGTTTCCTGCTATCCTTTCGTGTTTCAGGGGTTTTGGTAACACTGCTTTTAACGCCCGACATAATTGATTTGGCACAATAGTTAAAAAACCGTTTTTCAGGATCTCTTTCAAAATCAATATTTCCCTGCCTAAGCTCTTCGCCCGGCATAGGGTTCGAATGCATGATTATCAAATTGGCTATTGCTGATATCACCCGTTCTTTTAGGGCGGTAGTATCATCCGTCATTTTATTCTTAACAGCAACATTCAATCCCTCATAGCGCAGTTTCATTTGGCCGGAAGCTTTGGTGTTGTTCGCCCTAAAGCTGAAACTCATCGCTTCTATTCTCCCTGATGTTGCATATATGAATGCGTTTTTCTCTAACATGGGGTTCAGCTCCATAGCTTCCATTCCTGAAAGTGTTCCATCCACATCAAATGTGTTCTGGTTGTCGAACAGCCTTCCCTTCATATGAGCAGTTATTTTGGCTTTTCCCATTAAAAAAGCTTCAGCATTGAATCCTATAAAAGCTTTTTCGGTTTTGTAAATTGTATCGTTTAAAATATTGAAAACTAGCGCATTCAGTTTCTCAAATGTGATAATGCCGGGCTCGTTAGCTTTTTCGGCATGTTCGGTATAACTTATATCGCCACTCAAAATTCCAATAGAATCGATACTGATCTTAGCTGGATAGTTGTAAAGTATATCCTGAAATGCGGTTTTTTTCACATGATTGAATTCTTTGCGTTTATCGCGAAAAATGTTCATCTCCAATTTTCCGATTTTGACATATGAACTTACCAGGTTTCCTGATTTTATATAGTCAGTGGCAGAAAAGTTGTAAGCTGAAATCTGGCTGAGTCCGGCCTCGATTCGATCGATTTCAAATTGATGTCTGGCAGTGAATTCGTAATTGCTGTAATTCGGATTAACAGAGAAACTGTCAATAGCCAGAATATAGGAAATTGCAGAATAGTCAACGCCAATGGCTGTTATTGTGTACATACTGTCAGCCGAGACCATCGCATATTTCTGTGCTTTGAAATCCAATTGCTCGAAAATATCCTTTGAAAGGGTATCAAGTTTAGCAAGCTGTAAATCATTTACATTCAAAACAGCATCATTCAGCGAAAATGCCTGAGAAGTCAATTCATCTTCTATGTTTACATCCAATTGGTCAAAAATCAGATTTTCAATGCTAACGTTTAGCGGCGAAACTATACTAGACCCAGTTTTTTCCCGAAATGGGAATTTTCCTGCAACACGACTGTTGAAAATGATTACTTCCGTGACATCAATGTCATTCTTGAACAACACTTTGAACAGTTTAATGCCCTTGAATTTTATGGAGCCAATTTCAGCTTGCAGTCTTGTCAGACTGTCATGCTGAGGCTTTGAAACCATAGTAATACTTTCAAGCTCTATCTCTGATTTAAAAATCGAGATACAAACCTTATCAATTTCCAAATGATATTTTTCGGAGCTATCATTAAATGCTGACTGAATTTTTTTTGCAGCCCAAGGCTCAACAAAAATCACAGCTATTAGCATAATCAATAGCGCAAAAGCGACAATTCCAATTAAAATTTTCAAAAATATATTTCGTATCATAGCGTGCCAAAGATGCCAAATTTTGCAATCAAAGCCCTTACAGAAGTTCGGGAAAAACTTACATCATTCGCGTATTTCCTTACATCTGATTTGCGTCCTCCATCTTTCGATTCCAGGTTACGATAATCGGATTTCCTTCTGGCCATTTCAGTCTTTTGTCTTCATCTTTGGAATTCCAACTTTTCCCAAAACATGTAAATCATGTAATTCTTTATAAAACTATTGTAACAACCAGGTAGCAATTACGCTATTATTTTGTACTCGTTAAATGACATCATTAATTTCAAAAATAAACCTGTATTATGAACACAATTCAATTTAGACATGTACTGATTGCAGTAGATTATGACCCAACGGCACAAATGGTAACAGAGCAAGGTTTCTCAATGGCAAAATCGATGGGCGCCGAAGTTACTTTGTTGCATGTAATAGCCGATTCAACCTATTATACTTCAACCGGATTTTCGCCTGTTTTGGGATTTGCCGGATACATTGATTCATCCCAAATGCAACTTGATACCGTTGATGGACTCAGAAATGCTGCACAGTTTTTCCTCGACAAAACCAAACAACATTTGGGGGATGCAAACATCCGGACAGTTGTAAACGAAGGAGCCATTGCGGGCACCATTTTGGAGACTGCAAAAGAAATGAAAGCCGATGTTATTGTTCTGGGTTCCCATAGCCAAAAATGGTTGGAGAATATCCTTGTTGGAAGCGTTACAGAGGAAGTGCTGAAAGAAACCCGGATTCCGGTGTTTCTGATCCCGACAAAAAAGAGAGATTAAAGCCGGAGTCGGCTGACAAATGCTTTGCGCTTTTGAGAATACTATTCTGTGATTGAGACAAGTTGTTTTACTTTTCAGGCTGATTTGGAGACATAAAATATGAAAACGAGAAACTCTGCAAAAGACTTTCCAATCGTCTGTGTTGGAGGTTCAGCCGGTGGGCTGGATGCCTATAGGCGGTTATTGAAAAATCTGCCATCCGACCTGGGTGTCGCAATCGTAATAGTTAATCACCTTAGAACAGTTGCCACCATGTTGCATGAAATTCTACCTAGTTCCACCGTGATGCCTGTCAGATTGATTAAGGAGAAATTAGACATCGTCCCTAATCATGTTTTCATCATTCCTGAAAAACGTGATTTACATGTTCTTAACGGAGAGTTTCGTCTAAAGCCGATCTCAAAACCGTGGGGGTGGCCCGATGTAATCACTGTTTTCATGCGCTCTCTCACTCAGAATTGGGACGGCAAATTAATCGCAGTTATAGTTTCAGGCTATGATGGTGATGGTGCAGAAGCACTTTGTGGCATAAAGGAAGTTGGTGGCATTACCATCGCTCAAAAACCGGAGACAGCAGCATATCCCGACATGCCGGAATCCGCTATAGCCAGCGGGTGCATCGACTATATTCTTTCGCCTGAAAACATTGCCAAAGAAATTGCACGAATTGCACACATTGAAAAAGCAGAATCACAGGTTCTTTCAGATACTTAATGTAAATATCTCATACAAAGCATAATAAGTATATAGCTACATGTTTTTGCTTGAATAATTGTTAAACTATGATACGATGCAACATGAGAATGATGTAAGTATTCCTGGTAATTCTGTAAAACATTTACGCTTAAAGGTTCGGATATTGCCCTTAAATTAATCAAGAATATAAATCGCACTAACCATCGTTTAAAAACTAAAGAAATATTTTGATATGGAACAACATCTCGTAAAGATCAAATCAGTCAAACACATCACCCATGATGTTTTGCAAATTGTAACTGAAAGACCACAGAAGTACAACTTCAGCCCCGGACAGGCAACCGAAATTGCAATAAACAAAGATGGCTGGTACGGTGAAAAAAGGCCATTCTCTTTCACATCGTTGCCCGATAGCGATTTTCTTGAATTTATCATCAAAACTTATCCTTCACATAAAGGAGTCACCAACGAAATGCTGCAACTGGACAAAAATGATGAGCTAATTCTGCATGATGTTTTTGGTGCAATTGAATACAAGGGCGAAGGTGTATTTATTGCCGGTGGCGCCGGTATCACACCGTTTATATGTATTTTCAGGTACCTGCAATCAAAGAATGAAACAGGTGAGAACAAACTCATTTTTGCCAACAAAACGAAAAATGATATCATACTTGCTCTCGAATTTGAAGCGTTGTTGGGAGAAAATTTCATCAATATATTATCTGATGAAAAAGCAGATGAATATGCACACGGACAAATAGATGAAGGATTTTTAGAAGCGAACTTTACCGGTTTCGACAACCAATATTACCTGTGCGGCCCACCACCTATGATGGTAGCGATAGAAAAACAGCTGGCAAATTTGGGAGTAGATAAAAAGGCAATTACGAAAGAAGAAGTTTAAAAGTATTCAATACGAAACAGAGACACAGAAATCAGGATTCAGGCAAAAAACGTTCAGCCGTATATTGATGAATGATGTGAAAAGACTCAAATGAACGCGTTCTAAGGCATGCAGGTTTATCTAAACAGCATCGAAAATAGCTGTGGATCTAATGAGGCCTTATCAAATGTGAATCAATAATAAAATCAAAGTAACTAATATAAAAAAAGAATAAAATTATGGAATTACTCAACAAAGAATTCATTCAGGAACTCCTGACAATAGATCAGACGCCATGCATATCTCTTTATATGCCTACTCATCGCAGTCATCCGGAAAATCTTCAGGATCCCATCAGATTTAAGAACCTTCTCAAACAATTGGAAGAATCACTTTCTCAAAAATATTCAGCCGGCGAAGTAAAAAAACATATTGAACCTTTGGAAGCCCTTGTTAATGATAGCAGTTTATGGAATCATACTTCTGAAGGTTTGGCCGTTTTTAGCGCGAGTGGATTGTTAAAAATCGTGGGTTTGCCAATATCAGTTGACGAATTGGCAATGGTGGCCGATAGTTTCCATACAAAACCACTCAGGCAGTATCTGCAATCGTCTGACAGATATCATGTTCTGGGATTAAGTCTTCATGATATCCGCCTTTTTGAAGGCAACCGTCATTCGCTTACAGAGATAGAGCTTCAGCCTGATATTCCCGGTACCATTACAGATGCATTGGGAGATGAACTGACCGACAAGCATTCGACTGTTGCATCATACGGTGGCGCAGGTGGAGAAAGCTCAAGCATGCACCACGGTCATGGTGGCAGAAAGGATGAAGTGGACAAAGACGCTGAAAGGTTTTTTCGTGTGGTAGCCGGTAATATTTACGAAAGGTATTCAAAACCTACTGGTTTACCGCTTATTCTTGCTGCTTTACCAGAACATTTTAGCCTGTTTCAAAAAGTAAATAAAAATCCATTGCTGCTTTCCAAAAGTATTGCGATCAACCCGACATCAATTTCGACAGACAAGCTTGCAAATCTTGCCTGGGAAATAATGGAGCCAGAGTATTTAATGAAACTTGAAAGTTTTGTGTCGAGGTTTGAACAGGAAAAGGCAAATGGAAAAGGCAGTGATGATATAAAGGAAGTAGCTGTAGCTGCTGTTGAGGGCAGAGTTGATACACTGCTCATTGAAGCAGACCGGATAATTGCGGTTCGGATAACAAATTTGGTTACTGGCAATACACAAAAAAAGGATATAGCAAATCCGAAAGTAGATGATCTGCTTGACGATATGGCAGAATTGGTAACGAAAATGGGAGGGCAGGTTATGGTGCTTCCAACTGAAAAAATACCTTCAGAAACAGGCTTGGCGGCGATATTCAGATATTAAACAAACAGGACATGAGCTACACAGAAATTGAAAAGGATTTGAACTCAAAAATCCTGAAAGTTACCATGACTATCAGGGAGCAATATCCTGAATTGTCTGAGTTTTTAGAAGAAATGCCTGTGACAATTCCCAAGGAAGAAAATCCGGAAATAAATCTTGAAATTCTAAAAAACTATTACCAATCGCTGAGTTTGATGTTGTACAAATACAAAGTGGAACCCCTAAAAGCTCTGAATAAAACTTGAAATTGTTCCGATTGCACTTTATTGCCGGAAGGAGAAATGTAATAGTCCAATTACCGCTCACTCAATTGGCCTAACATTTCTATCCATCGGCATTATACCATTACAGCTTTTGGATTCATTATAATTCACTTTGGTATAAAACAGCCCCTACCGATAGTCGGGACGAAGTTGTCTAATCGGAATATTTGGCATTACCATTGTATAACTATGAAACGTTTTACGACCATTTTTTTACAAATGGTGTAAGCTGCAAACGAATTTTTTAGAGTAGTACTTTTTAAATTTAACACAAAAACAGATGAAAGCAAAAAGTAGTAATTTGTATTTGCTCATAGCATTTTTAATGCTTGTATTAGCCGGTTGTAAAGGAAAAGATGGAGATGATGGGCTCGATGGGCTCAATGCCACTGTCTATTATTCGGAGTGGTTTACTCCATCAGCCTGGTCAGGAAATGCTGGTGATTGGTATTTTGGTGTAAATGCGCCCGATTTAACTGCGGATATTGTAGAGAATGGAGTTATTCTCGCTTATGTATCTTTAAATGGAGATTTGTATGAATCGAATGCAGTGAGACCTTTACCGGCTTATGCAGTCGGGGCAAACTGGAGTTTCTTAATTCCGGAATACAAAAC
Organism: Bacteroidota bacterium; assembly: GCA_018336075.1. Classification (GTDB taxonomy): domain Bacteria; phylum Bacteroidota; class Bacteroidia; order Bacteroidales; family F082; genus JALNZU01. The sequence goes on along the minus strand of JAGXRB010000263.1, from coordinate 24,441 downwards.
CATAGAATTTACCTCTGATATGATTTCAATGCCATCTACAACGGGGAATCTATTTCGTTTCATTGCAATTCCGGGGAATACTATAGCATTGAAATCCAAATCATTAAATAGCATAACCGAAAATGAGCTGAAAAACATGCCCTACAAAGATGTCTGCAAATTTTTTAATATCCCTGAATAATTACTTTTAAACTAAGTGGAATGCAAAAAGAAAAAATAGAAAAACTTGCCTCAGAAAAAGGAAACCCCTGTGTGACGATATCGATGAATACGCACCGCACGAGTGACGGTAATCAGCAAGATGTTGTTGAGTTAAGGAAACTTATAAAAGAGGCGCATGAGCATGTAAAGAACGAATTTGGTCAGCACGAAATAAACAATCTGCTCGAAAAGATTGATAATCTGGAGCAGAATATCGATGTAAACCATAATTTGGAGAGTGTTCATATTTTTCTTTCAGATGAAACAACGGAAATCGTTAAATCTTTATGGCCAATTTCGAAGAATGTTGTCTCGGTGACCGAATATTTTGTCATCAAACCGCTTATCAAAGATTTTAACCGCATTGAAGAATATCTCATCCTTGTGCTGTCTCAATCAGGGGTTCGGTTGCTAAGGGTCATTAATGACAGTATTGCCGGAGAAATAAAAGGTGATGAGTTTCCTTTTGCTGAAAACCCATTTTTCCTGACCAACCCTGATAAATCGAAAGATGGAAAGCAAGTTGACAACATGATCTGCGAATTTTTCAATCAGGTTGACAAAGCAGTATTGAAAATTCACCATAAAACTGCTATGAATGTGGTAGTGATTTGCACCGAAAAGAACTGGAGCAGTCTGCTGAAAGTTGCTGATAAGCCTTCCATTTATATTGGAAACTTTAATATAAACACCAACGATTCGTCTAGTCATTCAATTGCAGGTGAAGCATGGCAAATTGTTAGCAAACTTCAGGAAAAGGGCAGAGTCAATGCTATACAGGAGATGAAAGATGCAGCGGTTAAAGGGTTGGTTATTACCGATTTGCTGGATATTTTTCATGCGGTTCAGGCTGGTCGCGGGGATTTACTGATTACCCATGATGATTATCATCAGGCCGTAAAAATGAATGGTCAAAATTCATTCCTTCAGGTTGATGATGTTACCCAACACGGTGTGATTGATGACATCACAAGCGAGATCGCCTGGGAAGTCATTTCCAAAAAAGGTCGTGCAATATTTACAAATCAGGAAGAATTCAGATCTCTTGGAAACATTGCTTTAAAGGTCCGCTATTAGCAGTCAGAACGCGTGAATGATGCAAAACTTTGATAGAATTGTGTAATAATTTCCTTTTTTGAATTGCCCACCTTTGGTATGTTATAAGTCTTTACTATTCACTCAATAAACATTATCTCAAATGAACAATTTATTTAGAGGATTAATTTCAGGATACGGAGCATCGAAATTGGGTGGCGGTTGCCTCGGCACCATTATCGTTTTTGTGATTATCTGGATCATACTCGGGCAATGCAGCTAGGACTGGCCGGACATTATCATCAGGTTGTAAACCTTTATTCAGCATTAAAACAAAAGTCATTTCATTCGGTCAACTTTAGAATATCTGGAAAGTGAACAAGGGAATTGAAGAAAAAAATGGAGGTTATGTAAACAAAAAAAAACGCTAATTTTTTTGAAATTAGCGTTTTTGTAAGATTTCAAATCTTAAAGAGCGGACCGGACGGGACTCGAACCCGCGACCCCGTGCGTGACAGGCACGTATTCTAACCAAACTGAACTACCGATCCGTTTACCAAAGAACTTATTGCCCTAAAGCGTTGCAAAAGTAAGACCTTTTTTTGAAACTGCAAGAAAAATTGAAAAATATTTGTGCTTTCTTCTGAGGGATCTTCTAGGAAGTTGAAATTGAATATTTTAAATTTTAACTTGAATTGTCATAACTTTTTTACATGAAAAATGTTTTTATATCCCTGTATGATGTAATTTTACCAATATGAAAAATAACCTCAATAAATATAATCATTTTGAAAACTTAAAGCATTGATTTGTAGTAATATATCTTTGTGCCTGTCAATAAAAGAAAGTTTATGAAAAAACAAATCAAACAAGAAGCGGTTACAACACAATCCAGTGAAGAAAAATCTACTGATAATTCGGAAGCAGAAATAGTAAAAATACCTGTTGTCGGTATCGGGGCTTCAGCCGGAGGTTTAGAAGCATTGGAACAGTTTTTTAATAATGTGCCTCATAATACCGGAATGGCTTTTGTTGTTATTCAGCATCTGGATCCACATTACAAAGGAATTCTGTGCGAAATACTTCAAAGAACTACTGAAATGAAGGTTTTTACTGTTACTGACCTCATGCAGATAAAACCAAATTGTGTTTATGTAATTCCATCAAACTCAAGCATGTCGATTCTGAATAATTCATTGCATCTGTTTGAGCCTATGGAAACACGCGGATTGAGGCTTCCTATCGACTTGTTTTTCAGGTCACTTGCTGCTGACAGAAATAAAAATTCAATTGGAATTATTCTTTCCGGCATGGGATCAGACGGGAGTTTGGGTTTGAAAGCAATAAAAGAGTCCAATGGCTTTGTGCTTGTTCAAGATCCGTCATCATCAAAATACGATAGCATGCCGCGCTCAGCAATAGAATCGGTTGTTGTGGATATAATTGCACCGCCCAATGAGTTGCCCTCAAAGCTTATCAAACTGCTTGATCAGCCATTCCACGAAGCATCCATAAAGGAGTCGGAAAAAGACAGCAGTTCTCTCGAAAAAATTGTCATTTTACTGCGTGCTCAAACTGGTCATGACTTTTCACAGTATAAAAAAAATACGCTCTATCGTCGAATTGAAAGACGTATGGGGATTCATCAGCTTTCGAAGATCGCGTCCTATGTGAGATATCTGCAGGAAAATTCGTCTGAGATTGATATTCTTTTCAAAGAATTATTGATTGGTGTAACAAGTTTTTTCCGCGATAGTGATGTTTGGGATCATTTAAAAGAGAAAGTACTGCCTTCATTGTTAAGTAATTGTAAACAAAGCTATATGTTAAGGGCTTGGATACCAGCGTGTTCAACCGGAGAAGAAGCGTATTCACTGGCAATGACATTTAAAGAAGTTATTGATAAATTGAAGCCTGAAATAAATTTGTCATTGCAAGTTTTTGCAACAGACCTTGATGTCAATGCCATTGAAATTGCTCGAAAAGGTATTTATCCGGCAAATATATTGGGGGATGTATCTCAGGATCGGTTGAATCGGTTTTTCACGAAGAACGAAGAACAATATCGCGTGACCAATGAATTGCGTGAAATGATTGTTTTTGCACCTCAGAATGTTATTAAAGATCCTCCTTTTACTAAACTCGATATCCTTATTTGTCGCAATTTACTTATATACCTGGAGCCTGATCTGCAAAAAAAACTTTTGTCACTTTTTCATTACAGCCTTAACAATGGTGGAGTTTTGATTTTAGGAAGTGCAGAAACCAATAGTGCCCAAAGTAGATTATACACCTTAGTTGATTCGAAACTAAGGATATATATGAAATCAGGATTCCCTAAACAAGAAGATCTTTTTGATTTCCCGGGCTCTTTTTCCATCACTAAAACAAATACAGGGAAGAATCTGACCTCCACGAAAGTTCCTGATAATATTCAAAGTCTTACCGACCAAATTCTATTGCAGCAATATTCTCCTTCCAGCGTGTTGGTCACCGATCAGGGCGATATTCTTTATATTACGGGAAGTACAGGCAAATATCTTGAACCTGCAGCCGGAAAAGCGAATATGAACCTTTTTGCGATGGCGAGAAAGGGTTTGCGCAATGAGTTGCCTGCGGCTTTCAGAAAAGCAAAGCAAAATTATGAAAAAGTAGTATTAAACAATATCCTTATCGGGAGCAATGAACATGAATATACAATTGATGTTACCCTTCAGCAAATTGAAAAGCCACTCGCATTACAAGGAAAAATACTCGTTATATTTACTGACGCTTCAAAAATGAAAGTCAAACAATTAAAAGTAAGAGCAAAAAAACATAACAGCAGCGATTACGAGACTGAATTAGAGAATGAATCGCTGCGATTAAAGGAAGAATTGCAAAGTGCCAGGGAAGAAATGCAGACTTCTCAGGAGGAGCTGAAATCGACCAACGAGGAACTTCAATCAACCAATGAAGAATTGCAATCGACCAATGAAGAGCTGACTACCTCAAAAGAAGAAATGCAGAGCCTGAACGAAGAACTTCATACTGTGAATGCGGAACTGCAGAGCAAAGTGGATGACTATGCAAGGGTGAACAACGATATGAATAATCTTCTTAACAGTATCGAGATTGCAACACTATTTCTTGATAGAGAACTGAAAATAAGACAATTTACTGTTCCATCTACCAAGATATTTAAACTAAGATCCAGTGATATCGGAAGGCTATTTACCGATCAGGTGAATGAACTCGATTATCCTGATTTACTGAACGATTCGAAGGAAGTGCTGCGCACACTGATATTCGTTGAGAAAGATGTAGTTACATTCGATAAGCGGTGGTATAAGATCCGTATAATGCCTTATCGCACTTTTCAGGATAAGATCGATGGATTGGTTATTACATTCATTGATATAACAAATTCAAAACTTTTAGAGATTGCACTCAAAAAGTCACAATTGATGCTTCGCGGTTTCATCCAGACCATTCCAAGCGCCATTATAAGTTTGTCTTCAGAAGGTAGTGTAATCGAATTCAATCCCAATGCTGAAAAGCTCCTGGGAAGAAGCCGTGACAAAGTGATAGGTCAAAGCTTTTCGAAACTTTTTATACCCGAGAAATCAATAAATAATCTTATTGAGGAACTTAAAAAAATAATGAATGATAGTGCTGAAAATTGTTTCGTTAGCAATATTAAAAATGAGAAGGGAGAAATCATTCACATAGAATGGACTGTTCACAAGATTTTTGATGAGATGGGAACCGAAGTTGATTTCATTGTTTTTGGGTCAAATCTTTTGGAATAAAATATAGATTGATATTTCAGACGTATATTTTTTAATTGCTTATAAATGAAATATTTGTGTCTAATAATAATTAAGCACAAGAACGAAAATGAAAGACCATGAAATACTTTTGAGTACACTTAGTTCGGAAAATTGATTACCTTTACGAGCAACTGACTATTAAATTTTTGTTTAAAGAGATTATGGCTCGAATTGGTAAATTTCAGATCAGGCAAGCCAGGCAAATGTTAGAAATAAACTATATACTACATAAATAATGAAAAACGGGAAAATGAATGCTGAGGAAGCTTTTTTGCTTCGTCAGAAGGCCGAAGAAATGCTTGAAAAAAAAGCGAAAGCAAAAGCAATCAGGATTCGAAAAGCTAAGAAAACAGCCTTGAATGAAGGTGACATACAAAAACTCCTTCATGAGCTTGATGTTCATCAGATTGAACTGGAAATGCAAAACGACGAGTTGAAAAAAGCAAGGGATGCATCAAAAAAATCGAATGACAAATATGCTGAGATTTATGAATTTGCCCATACCGGATATTTTACACTTAGCAAGGAAGCTGCTATCAGTGAGTTAAATCTTACTGGTGCAAAAATGCTTGGCTTAGAGCGTGGATATCTTCTAAATAAAAGTTTCGTTCAATATGTTACGTTGGATACTAAATTTATTTTCAATGAATTCATCAACAAACTATTTAACTCAAAAATTAAAGAAAAGTGTGAAATAAGGCTGATCGTAAAAAGTGATCAGGCTAGAAGCGTTTTAGTGGAAGGCATTGTTTCAGAAGACGAGCAAAAGTGCCTTGTGACGGTTGTTGATATTACCAAAAACAAGCGTACAGAACAAATTTTAAAACTTAAAGTAGACGAACTTACACTCTTTGATAAATTGATGGAAAGGAGTGAGGACCAAATTCTTGATCTTAAGAATGAAATCAAACAATTATTGATTAAACTAGGCGAAAAGGAAAATTCTGTGTTTAAGGAATAAAAATTTGAATTACTTTTATCCTCAATACCATTAACAAAATGCTATTGACCTGACAATAATTTTCAATATCAATAAGTAGCAGCATAGGTTAGAAATAAACAAGGAAACTTTCAAAACCATACTTCAATTATTTTTACATGAATTTGAACCAACCAAACAGAAACCATGAAAAATAAGGAAGCGTTAATTGACAGTTTATCCCTGCTTCGGCAAAAGGCAGAAAAAGCCTTATTCAATCTGCAGTATCAAAAAAGCCCCTCATTTAAAAAGCTTGATGCTTTAAAATTGGTGCATGAGCTTGAGGTGCATCAAATTGAGCTGGAGATGCAAAACAGTGAATTAAAGAAAGCACTTGAAGACACAGAAGCTGCCAAAGCACTTTACGAGTTCTCTCCTTCAGGCTACTTCACCCTTGATTTTGAATCTGATATCAAAGCACTTAATTTAAGCGCTGCCCAGATGTTAGGAAAACCACGATCTGAATTGATTGATCAAAAATTTAATACTTTCGTTGCTCAGGAAGATAAGAAAGTTTATAAAAGCTTCTTATCCAGAATTTTTGAAAATGAAACCAAGCAAGTTGCCGAGTTAAGATTAGCAATTGATGGAAACCCTCCATTGTATGTTCATATTGAAGGTATTGTTTTCAACCAACCTCATCAATGTCTTGTAACTGTTATAGATATTACGGATAAAAAATCTCAGGAAAAGTTGCTGAAAGAAAGTGAAGATAAGTTATTCAAGCAAAATGAGTTATTTTCTACACTTCTCGAAAATTTACAGATTGGCGTCTTTATGGTTGAATCACCTTCAGGAAAGCCATTGCTTGCAAATACAAAAGCCTTGGATTTGCTTGGCAGAGGAATTTTACCGGATGCTTCAGTAAAAAATTTATCAGAAGTGTATGAGGCTTACAAACTTGATAGCAGCGAGCCATACCCTCCGGATGAAATGCCTGTATTGAAAGCCCTCACCGGAGAACCTTCCTTTATCGATGATATGATGGTCAAACGTCCCGATGGTTCTCAGGTGATTCTTGAAGTTTATGGATCTCCTGTAAAGGATAAAGAGGGAAAAGTATGGGCAAGCCTTGTGAGCTTTTCTGATATTACCAAGCGAAAGAGTTCAGAACAAAAATTAAAGGAAAATGAGGCCCGTTTACATGAACTCAATAAAACTAAAGACACGTTTTTCAATATTATCGCTCATGACTTAATAAATCCTTTTAACAGCATATTGGGACTGAGCGAGATTTTGGTAGAAAAAATCAAAGACAATGATCTCGATAATATTGAAAAAATAGGGGATATTATCCATAGTTCTTCAAATTACGCGTTTATTCTGCTAACGAACTTGCTTGAATGGGCACGGATTCAGAGTGGAAGAATTGAATTCAGCCCTGAAATGATTGATGTCAACACGCTTATTCAGGAAATAGTCGATCTTCAAATTGAAAGTGCAGGACAAAAATCTATCAAAATTGAGCTCAATATACCTGAAAATACGAGCCTTTTTGCCGACAAGGAAATGATTTCGACTATCATTCGAAATCTGGTTTCGAATGCGATAAAATTCAGCTTTGAAGGAGGTAAAATTGTTATAAGTGCAGTTGTAAAGGACAGTGAATTTCTGCTTTCTGTATCAGACAATGGAACTGGAATGTCAGAAGAAACAATTTCCAGGTTGTTCCATATTGATGGAGTAAATCCATTAAAAGGAACAAAGAATGAAAAAGGAACAGGCCTTGGACTTATTTTATGCAAGGAGTTTGTTGAACAGCATCAGGGTCAGATTATGGCTGAAAGTAGGCTTGAAAAAGGAAGTTCTTTCAAAGTCAGAATTCCTGTAAAAGATCAGCATTAAAGCTTTTCAGAGCTTTCCTACCTGTGCTTTTTCGTTCAATGTTTTTATCGCTTTCTCAATGCTGTTTCCAGATGGAATCTGAAACACTTTGAGGTCGAACAAAGGAATTACAGCAAGTAAATGATCAAAAACATCGCTCTGCAGATCTTCATATTCAGCCCATGCCTGTCTGTTGCTGAAGAAATATACTTCTATCGGAATACCTTTTTCTGAGGGTTGCAGATGTCTTACAAGCATCGTCATTTCCTTATGCACTTTTGGGTGTGCCATCAAATAAGCTTTAAGATAGGCTCTGAAAACACCAAGATTTGTTTGTCTTCTTCCGTTTACAAGACTTTCCGTTTCTATTTTATTTGCTTTGTTGTAGGCTGCAACTTCTTCCTCCTTTTGAATGATATATGCTTTAATCAGCTGAAATTTTTGAAATCTTGCAAGCATCTCACTGTCGCAGAATTTCACACTTTCCATATCAAGGTTTACAAAACGTTTAACGCGTCTGCCACCGCTTTCCTCCATGCCACGCCAGTTTGTGAACGAATCAGAAACAAGCGCATACGTTGGAATTGTGGTGATAGTGCGATCCCAGTTTTGAACTTTCACCGTTGTTAAAGTGATTTCAAGAACATCTCCATCAGCACCATATTTTGGCATGCTTATCCAGTCGCCAATACGAACCATATCGTTGAGTGAAAGTTGCAAACCACCTACAAAACCTAATATCGGATCTTTAAAAATCAGCATCAGTACTGCTGATAGTGTTCCTAACCCAATAACGAGACTTCCCAGATTCTGCCCGACTATAGTTGCGATAATCATTAAAGCACCGACAATATAGACTACAAGTTTTATTACCTGTGTAAAACCTTTAATTGGTTTATTTTTTGAGACATCAAGCGTATTGTAAAACTGATAAAGTGATGATACCAGGGCTGTGAGGAGTATCATCCAAACGAAAACGACATAAACTTCAATCGACTTTTGCAAAAATTCAAATGCAACCGGAAAACTTGGAAGGGTATAAGGTGCAAATTTGCTGATGATGTATGAAGGTACAAAATAGGAAGCACGCGAGAGCACCTTGTTTTCAACCAGAATGTCATCAAAATTGTTTTCTGACCTTCTGATAAAAACAATCAGTGTTTTTTTAATGACAAACCAGCTTACGTAATACAAGAAAAATGCTACGATAACCAATCCTATAAATGCAGCACCTTCGGACGCTAAAGCTGAATATCTTTCAGATAAACCAAACTTTAGGGCTGTTTCATTAAACAACCTTATAATATCTTCAAACATATCAAATTATTTTTGAAAGGATTTTCGCAATTGAAAACTTAAACTGAAAAAGTTTGAGTTTTCAATTGCGAAAATAATCCAAGCAATAAAAGACTTTAATATAACAAGTTAATTAAAGTAAACGGCTTTATAAATATTTAATTGCTTCCAGATATTTACCCCGGATGAACATAAGTTTTCCATGACAGGACTGCTCGTCATAAATACGAACAAAATCAATTACCCCTTCTTCATCGTACATAATGGTTAAGGCTGCATCGAAGTTATTGTCATCGATATTGTGCTTGATGCTCATGGTAATTTTCTCGAAATTATCCCAACGTAGTTTAATCGGAATCTGCAGATAATACATTCCTTTCCAGTTCATATCGCTATAAATTCCTTCTGAATTATTTTCGATCTGGAAATATTTTGAGATTTTGATGATTGAAGTATACTCAGCAACTTTTTTATCTTTAATAAAAACTATTCCCTGATCTTCAAATGCTGCTACAAGTGAACCCACTTTTTCATAAGAAAGATATTTCAAACGAATAGCACCGGCAGGCTTGTTATAGAGGTCGATCTGACCTGGAGCACCATCAAAATGATGGGGAAAAGTTTTCTTGATTTGCTGCACGGCGCGGATGATTTTGTCATCGCTGTATATGACATCTGTAACCAGAAACAGTGAGCGTGGATCTGTTTTATCAGGTACTGTAGTGCCGTTGTATCCGGGAAAAGGGAATAGTGATTCAAGCACCAATGCATTGGTTTTTGTATCATGTTCTACAGATGCAAGATTTTCTTTTTTAGCTATAACGCCAAAGGATTTTAAGATTTTGTGTTCCATAAAAGTTATCAGATTAAGGTGTTTGATGAACGCTTTCAAAAGCGAATATACAGAAATATGATTGTGTGTGACAAATCATTTTTTTTGAAAAATAAAGAATAATTCCCGTTCAGCCCTTGGTTTGATTGAATTATAGGAGGTTTCAAATTTTTTAAAAATAAAATTTTCTGCAAAAATTTTCTCGTATTCTTCTAAAGTTCCGCCAAAAGGTGGGCCATTTGACTGAAACTCGTGGTTAAAAAGTAATCCGGCTATTTTACCATTTTCTTTAAGAAGCGAATAGCATTTGCTGGCATATTCCTTTCTCATTGCGGGTGAAATTCCACTAAAAAATGTTTGCTCTACAATCAGATCGTAATTGCCGGAATGCTGGAAAAAATCCTGGATTAATATTTGACTTATTGGGAAATCCGGAAAATTTCTCTTGAATATTTCTACAGCTTCCGGCGCAAAATCTAACATTTTTACGTTTTTGAAGCCAGATTGAAACAGGTAAGCAACCTCCCAGCCGAAGCCTGCTCCAGGAACCAAAATATCAATTGATTTATCTGTTAACTGATCAAAATAGGCTTTTAATGGGGTGGAAACAGAGCGGATGTCCCAGCCATGCTTTTGATTGAGGTATTGTTTCGACCAGTATTCAGCTTTTTCAACCATAAAAGAATTTATCCTCCTGCCAGTTTCACTTTATATCCTTGTTTCTGAAGCATCTGAAGTATTTTTTCTCGAAAATCTCCCTGAATAATTATTTCTCCATCTTTCGCTGTTCCACCCACTCCGCATGCTGTTTTGAGAGATTTGGCCAAAATATTCAAATCCTCCTCTTTGCCTTTAAATCCAGTAATTAAAGTCACTTTTTTACCGCCACGTTGCTTTTTATCAAGCATAATACGCAGATTTTGCTGTTGGTTTGGGATTGTTGAAACAGTCGATTCTTCTGCATCAAATTTATAGTCAGGGTTTGTGGAATAAACAATTCCTTCGCGTTTATTTTTCATCCTATCAGCTTGTTAATTTCTGAGCGAATTCGTTTCTGGGTTCTTGAGATGGTTTGCCCTATCAAATCTGTTGGTTCGGCATTTAACAGCTGCATTGGTATGGCAACATTCAAGCTTAGAGGTATGACTTCGGCAACGAGATCTTTAGCAATTTTCACAGGTTCGCCGTCAAGGTTGATGACACGGTTTTTGTCGCGGAAAAGTTCCACTTTTTTTGCTTTGTAAATTGATACCTGTTTTGATTTTTGTATCATTTTCAAAAAAAGCAGGTTGATAATGATTGGCATCTCAAAAAGATGTGGTTTATGAACAATACAAACATCAATAAGTCCATCGTTCAGTTTGGCTTCAGGTGCAATCGTAGTATTATATCCAAACTGATTTGAGTTGGCAAGACTGATAAACAGCGCGTCTGTTTCAATGATTTCATTGTTGTCGATAATCAGTTTGTAGTTTTTGGGTTTGTAATTCTGATACCTTGATGCAACGATTTTGAAGTAGGTGAAGAAACCCCTGTGTGGATCTTTGGCAAAAAGCTTGGCCACAAGTGCATCAAAACCAACGCCTGCAATGCTGACGAAAACTCTGTTGTTGATGCGTACGGTATCAATTTTGACCGTGTTGCAAAGGTTGATTACCTCAAGCGCACCTTCAAAATTTATTGGAATATTCAAATGCCGTGCAAGTCCGTTTCCAGAGCCACTTGGAACTATTCCAAGTGCTGTTTCTGTATGAATGAGACAGCGTGCAACCTCATTGATCGTGCCATCTCCGCCCACGGCAACAACCATGTCCTTGCCTTCCTCAACAGCCTTTTTCGTGAGTTGGCTTGCATGGCCAGGCCCTTCAGTAAAACAGATTTCATAGTCAAACAGCCGATGATCCAGCACTTGCTCCACAAAGGCAGGAAAACCTTCCTTCCGGCTGCTGCCTGCGATTGGATTAACTATGAATAAAATATTTTTTTTCATTCTCTGTTTAAACTTTTCAAATTCATTTAATGAAGATTATGGCTAATAAGTTTGTTATTTATTAACATGTAAATTATTATGAATCATCCTGTTGTGATATTGCTGAATCACAGCTTTGGCGTAGTTTTCCATTTCAATACGGTTCTCCGAATTCTTATCCAGCAGGTTGTTTTCAAGAAGTGGATCTTGCTTATAATTATATAGTTCAAGCACTTCGGCCTCGTTTAAAATAATTAGATTATCCTCTTTTATGAAATGATAAATACCACTGAGATAGTTCATTGCTATTTCTTGCTGTGTGGTGTCAAAAAGATTTCTTCCAAAAGAAAATACAGGAGGCTTGATGCCAAGCAATGACGCTAAAGAAGGCAAAATATCAATGTGTTGACCAATTTTATTGATTTTTGTGCCGTTTATAAAGGTCGGTGAATAGAAAGCAAGAGGCACTGCGTATAAGTTCCAAAGTTCCTTATCATCACTATTGTGAGACCCTTCAGGTGTGTGATCAGCGGTTATGATAAATACAGTGTTGTTGAACCAGGGCATTGAAGCAGCTGTATTAAAAAACAGTCTAAGCGAATAATCCAAATAGCAGAATGTAGCTTCAATCTTATTTTTTGCCTGCGGAAAAGCATCTTCAAACCCGGGTGGCAGGTTGTAAGGATGATGCGATGATAACGTAAAAATGCCAGCAGCGAAAGGTTCTTGTATTGTGTTCAATTGGTTAGCAGTATATTGAAGAAATTTCTCGTCATAAATCCCCCACTGACCATCAAAATCTTTGTCGTTAGCATATTCGTTGCGGCCATAATATGCATCAAAACCGGCAATTTTTGCGAAAACATCAAAACCCATTGATCCATTGTTGCCTCCATGAAAAAAAGCGGTATTGTACCCACTTTTTTTGAGCAAACTACCAAGCCCATCCAAATGATTGTTGATATATGGGGAGGTAGGATAATCCAGATTCATTAGTGAAGGAATACCTGCGAGGATTGAGGGCAGTGCCTCGATTGATCGTTTACCGTTTGCAAAACCTTGGAAGGTGATACTTTTATTAAGGATAGAATCTAAAAAAGGAGTAAGATTTCTATCATTTTCAGCATAATGTCTAATGAAATTCCGGCTGAGACTTTCAAGAATTATAATGACAACATTCTTATCTGCAAAAAAAGCTGAATCCGGAAGAAGATTTTGGTTAAGTATTTGGTGCTCCGGATTGAAATGCTTTTTTAAAGTTTGTTCGTCAAAATAGCTTTTTTCTTCCAGGGCTTTTGATCCAAATGTTTTAATAATTGAAAATGGAGTGTTGATGAGCAACGGTATGTTTTTGCTATCGGTATATCTTGCAGCGGCTATCAGGCTAATGGGTTTAAGCTGAAGGCCTCCACGAGCAAAAACAATTGATATCACTGCGAAGATCAGAAAAATTATTGTTTGACTCAGGTACCATCTTTTTGTTCGTATAGGTACAGGACTGCTGCTTACGAAATGCAATGTTAGCTTTGTCAGTGCCCAACCGAAGAGTATTAAAATGATAACCATGTACCAAAAGTCTGCCATAAAACGTAAAAGAAGAAGTCCCGTATTTTCGCTCGTATTGCCAAAAAACTCAAAAACTTCTGAAGTTGTTCTTTTTGCTATATAGCGAAAAAAAACCACGTCAATGAGATTGAAGGCAATCAATACAGTGTTGATCAAAACAAACAGCGCATTTGTTGTTTTTTGATATAACAACTTATATCTGAATGCAAAAGGGATGGTCATTAATAGAATTACCGGAAGATTAACAATGCTTACTGCTGCAAGATCGAATCTGATACCAATAAACATCAATCGGAGGAGTTCGAAAACATTCAGATGATCAAAGCTTTTTACGTTGAAGACATAAAACAGCCAACGAGAAAATCCAAGTAAAAACAAGACTCCTGTGAGTCTTACAATGAGCAGCACAGGCAGCCCTAAACGTCGGTTAAAAGATAATTTGATGCGCATTAGAATTCGTTCACGTAGACTTTTCGAATTTGTTCTTCAGCCATATTGCCATTTTCATCTGAAACACTGTAACTGACTTTATATAAGCCTATTATAGTTGTATTTACATTGTTATCAGTTACGAGCTTATAGCTTATGTTTATTGTGTCTCCAGATTCATCAACATCATAAGCTTTAGCACCAGCATCAGTGTAAGTGTCTCCGATTCTGATCCATAACGGGTTTTCTCCATTGATAATGATAAATGGAGCATATTTATCCGCAAGCTCTTCATCCTTTTCACAAGCAGAAAAAGCAAGCATAATTATGCTGAGAAACAAAAAAGATTTAACAATGATTTTCATATAAAAAATAGAAGTGTGCAAAGATACAAAGAAATAGGCTCTTTGAGCCATGGCATTAAGCAGGTTTTTGTCATTCATTTCTGCTAATTCCGGACAACTTTTCATCAATATGCATGATTTATCAGCTTAAAATTGGACTGTATCGAAAGTTCAATTTGTATTATCTATTTTTGCAAAAAATGCAGGATGATTAAAGCGTTGGTGTTTGACTGGGGCGATACCATTATGAAAGATTTCAGTTTTCCAGGTCCAATGTCAGGTTGGGCGCAGGTTGCATGGATTGATGGTGCTGAAGAAGCATTGATGCAGCTCAATAAAAAGTATATATGTATCATCGCTACCAGCGCCGACCACTCTGATACTGAAGAAATGAAAAAAGCACTTTCACGCGTTGGAGCCGACAGGTATTTTCATTATTTCTTTTCGCAAAAAGAGCTAGGTTACAAAAAACCTGATGTAAGATTCTTTATTGAGGTAATGCGTCAGGCTGGATTTGAATCTTCAGCATGTGCAATGATTGGAAATCTTTATGAGAAAGACATAATAGGTGCAAAGCAGGCAGGAATGCGGACAATATTTTTTAATGAAAATGGTTTGGAAGGAGCGTTTCCTTTAGCAGATCATCAGATCAACAGAATGGAACAACTTTTAGACCTTTTGTAATTATGAGATTCGTTTTCACTGCATTCATTCTTTTGATAAACCTTATTGGAATTGGGCAACAGCAAAGTCCCAAAACCAATTTCCGCCCACCAATGGATTTGACTGTTTTTCTTTCAGGCACTTTTGGTGAATTGCGTTCAAATCATTTTCATTCTGGCATCGACATCCGAACACAAAGTGTTGAAGGGCATCCTGTTTTTGCTATTGAAGACGGATATGTAAATCGTGTGGCAGTTTCTGCTGTCGGCTTCGGAAAAGTAGTTTATCTGGCACATCCTAAGACAGGTCATGTTTCCGTTTATGCACACCTTCAGCGTTTTAACAAGGAGATTGGTCAGTATGTAAAAACTCAGCAATACAAAAGCGAGAGTTTCTCTGTGAATCTATTTCCGGAATCAAATCTTTTGCCAGTCAAAAAGGGCGATCTAATTGGCTTTGCCGGAAATTCAGGCTCTTCAGGCGGCCCTCACCTTCATTTTGAAATACGCGACGCGGTCACACAGGAAGTGTTGAATCCACTTGATTTTGGATTTAAAACCAAAGATTTTATCAGACCGAATATCAGTCGTCTGGCCGTTTATCCAGAAGGAGATAAATCAAGCATCAATGGCCGCAATGCTGCAGCTTTTTTTGAAATTCAGGGCTGGGGCGAAAGTCACAGAATTAAAGACAATGCAGTGGTAAAAGCCTTTGGAGAAGTTTCTTTTGGAATCACCACTTACGATACGCATAACGATACACCTAACAAGAATGGCGTGTATTCCATTGAGCTTTTTATTGATTCTGTGAAAGTTTTTGGCTTTAAAGCTGATCGTTTTTCTTTTGATGAAACCCGTTATATCAACAGCATGATTGATTATGGTTTTCTGGTAAGAAACCAAAGCAGGATAATACGAACGAAGATTGACCCTTTGAATAAATTAAGCCTTTATGATGGGATGAAAGGCAGGGGTACCTTTGTTTTTGAAAATGACAAAAAGTATAAAGCTGTTTATATAGTAAGCGACTATCATGGCAATATTTCAAAACTTCCTTTTACGATTTCAGGAGAAAAGCCTGCAGATACTTCAGTTTTAAGCAACAAGGATACAATCGGCGATTATGTCAAAGCCAGAAGTGAGCACAAAATTGCAGCACAGAATTATGCGGCATCCTTTCCTGCTGAGACTTTTTACCGGGACGAACGCATCGTTCATAAATCTGAAAAAAGCAGCAAATACCTTTCGGACATTGTTACTGTCGGAAGCCGCGAAATACCTGCACACAAAAGCTACAAACTGTCAATCAAGCCAGGCAATTATTCCGTTTCAAAAGAAAAACTGCTGATTGCTGAACTTGGAAAAGATAAGAAAACTACAGCTGTAGGCGGAAAGTTTGAAAATGAGATGCTGGTCGTTTCAACACGTTCGCTGGGTGATTTTGTAGTTCTCGCTGATACTGTAAGTCCTGTTGTTAAAGCTTTAAATTTTAAGAACAACAGTAATGTTGATACATTGAAAACTTTACGGATTGAAGTCAGTGATGATTTGTCCGGGATCGAATCGATTAAACCAAGCCTGAATGGAAAATGGCTTCTCATGGACTATGATGCCAAAAACAACCTGCTTGTTTATGAAATCGATGAACGTTTGACTTCTGGCGAAAACCGGTTCAGATTGGTTGTAACGGATAAATGTAACAACCAGACTTCATTTGAAGCTGTAATCTATAAAACCAAGTAAATTAAATTTGAGGATTAGCAGATGCAATACGATTTCAACAAAATGCATGAACGTGAAGGGACAGCTTGCGTTAAATATGATTTACGCGAAATGTATTTTAAACGCGCTGATGTACTCCCGATGTGGGTTGCAGACATGGATTTCGAAACACCTGATTTCATACGTGAAGCTATCGTTGAAAGGGCTTTGCATCCATTGTATGGATACACTTTCAGAGATGAAAAGTATTATACAAACATAATTAATTGGTTTCAGCGCAGGCACCATTGGCATGTGGAAAAGGACTGGATTCTTTTTACGCCTGGCGTGGTTCCTGCATTGAATATAGCCGTGCTTTCCTACACCAACCCCGGAGACAAAATCATTGTTCAGCCTCCTGTATATTTTCCCTTTTTTACTGCTGTGAAAGACCACGACCGTACGTTGGTATACAATCAGTTGATCAAAGGTGAAAAACACTACAGCATCAATTTTGAGCAACTTGAAGAGCTTGCAACAGATGCTAAAATGCTCATTTTGTGCAATCCACACAATCCTGTGGGACGTGCCTGGACAAAAAATGAACTGGAATGTATTGCTGAAATCTGCCTAAAGCATAATGTTTTGGTTTTATCAGATGAGATTCATAGCGACCTTGTTTTAAAAGGTCACAAACATCAGGTTTTTGCGGATATTTCTCCGGAGGTTGCTGATATTACAATTACTGCACATGCGCCCAGCAAAACTTTCAACATTGCAGGTTTGGCAACATCTTCTGTTGTTATTTCCAATAAAGAACTGCGCCTTAAGTTTGACAAAACTTTGAAGGCACTGCATGTAGATATGGGAAATTTGTTTGGTTTTGTGGCCTCAAATGCTGCCTTCAGCAAAGGTGATGAATGGCTGAGCCAGTTGCTGGATTATGTTCAGGCCAATGTTGATTTTACAGAAGATTTTCTTTTAAAGCATCTTCCAAAAGTGAAGATGTTTCGTCCTGAAGCCACCTATATGATTTGGTTGGATTTCAAAGCTTATGGCTTTTCTGATGATGAATTGAAACAAAAAATGATCATGGAAGCCGGACTGGGTTTAAGTCAGGGAATCACATTCGGGCCTGGTGGAGAAAGCTGTATGCGACTAAACGTAGCCTGTCCCAAAGAAATTCTGACAGAAGCATTGGAAAAATTGTGCAAAGTTTTCTGAATTTTTTCTACAGAAAATGAACGAACACATCGAAATCTGGCAAAAAAAGAAGGATGAAGGATTGCTAAGTACTTCAATCCTCGCACAGAATAAAAAGTTTTTGCAAGCGGCAATGCGACTGAATGAAAAGAAAATCAACCAGAAAGCAGAAGAAATTCATGATTCAGTGTTCAGTAAGGTTGATTGTCTGCAATGTGCAAACTGTTGTAAAAGCATTCCGCCTATTTTGAATGAAACCGATGCCAACAGAATATCAAGGCATCTAAGGATGAAGACATCCGTCTTTAAAGAAAAATATACAAGGATTGATGAAGACGGTGATATGGTAATCAATCAATCGCCATGTCCTTTTCTTGGAAGCGATAATTACTGTTCTATCTACGAGGTCAGGCCAAAAGCTTGCCGGGAATATCCCCATACAAACAATTTTGAGTTCAGAAAAAACATCAGGTTACATGCCATCAATGCCACCTATTGTCCGGGCGTTTACCATATTCTTGAGGAGCTTAAAAAGATAGGATCAGGCATTTAGATGAAAACATCAATATTTATTGTATCCCGCCAAATTTTTGATTGTAAATCCATTCGGCATCAAGGCGAATCATTTCTTCGACAGAAATCTGATTTTGCGCTGCTTTTTCTTTAACCTTTTCATACCATTCCGGTGTACTTTCAATACTCATTGAAAGCATGAGGATATAGTCTTGTTTGCGGGTATATTTTTCGGGACTTCGCGTATAATCTTCAAACATGAGATATTTTGCTTCTTTGATAAGCCTTTCTTCGAGCGAAATATTCCGTGTTTTTGCATCTTTCACCAAACGCATAAATTCAAGATTTGAAATCCGAATCTGATTCGCAAAATATTCAAGCTTGTCGCGCTCTCCTGGATAAAAAAGTTCAAAGAGTTGCTCGTCGAAGTTCCATGCAAAATTGTGATGAAAGCGTTCGGTAATCATGATCAGAAAGATGTCGTGCTTCATAATTTGCTCCCGAAAATCCATGTCTTTTACTAAACCGGTTTCTACGCCGGAAAAATTCCAATTGTGCTTATTGTAATACCAAAAACTACCATCTGAAAATGCATTTGCCATGATTTTCTCACTTTGCCAGTTGAAATAGAAGCTGTCGCCAATAATCAAAATCCTGGCTGAGGACTTTTCAGAAGGTTCGTGAATAATCGTTGGATAAATAAGTTCATCAGATGGAGGTGGGTATAACAGATTCATTGCTAGCCATATATCATCATCAGGATGACGTGGCTTTTCTTTCTCTTCAAGATTCGTAATTTTTATCTGAGGTATATTGAAGCCTGTCAAAGTATGCAAATAGTTTAAAGTTGTATCAGCTGCAAGAGCTGCCCCATAGTAAGACCAATGTGTGCCAATTCTTGGAAAGAGCCGGTAAGGGACCTGCTCACGCTGTTGAATGAAAAATTCATTCAGATCCAGTTTGTTTACATTGAGTGAATCCAACGCTTTTGAAAAGATCTTGTAATTGGATGGATTTTTTGCAGTTTTATTGTAGCCAATCGGATAGCGATCAGGATAAACACTTCCTTTACCAGGCTCGAAAACCACAACGATCGTTTTGCCAAGGCTTTCAAGTGTGTCCTGCACTTTTTTTAACATTACAGCCTTGTCGACCCAGGCTTTCTCTCCGACAAAAAAATCTCCTTTTACTGCACGAATGTAGTCTTCTTCATACAGCTCAGCTTTTTTTCCAACAACCACACCTTCAGCATTTGCTTTTCTTAAGAGCTTGTACTGTAGTTGATTGCTGATCCTGACAAGGGTTTTTCGGAATCCAATATCCGCTTCAATCAAATCATTATACGTAGATTGGAAGGTGCCATCGTACCATTTTTGGTAGGTAAGACTGTCAAAAGAAGGTTTGGATTTTTCGACAAAAGCGCCAGTCAAAGGCTTTTCATTAATCAATCTGAATTCCCTTTGTATGGCAGGCAAAACCAAAACCAGTACAATCAACACAAATAATAGCTTGCTTTTGATGCTGTTTTGTGGGATTTGATTTTCCATCTTAAATCAATTCTTCGTTACCTGCCTGTTCTGATTACCTTTTTAACGATCGATTGTTTCCCGCTATGCAGAATGACAAGCATTGAGCCTGCAGTCAAACTATTCAGGTCGGGTGAAAAGGTGTAGGAACCATTTGTCATTGCATTTTGTTCTGTTTTGTACAAAATTCTGCCTTGCAGATCAGTGACAATCAAGGTAAATGTTGAAGCTTTCGATGTGCTGACTTTTATCTGAATTCTACCTTCTGTTGGGTTCGGACTTACATCAAGTCTGAAGATGTCATTTTCTTCGGTTTCATTTGTCGAGGTGTAAATCTTCTTGGCCGGAAGCACAATATAGTCCACCCAGGCACAATCGCTTCCTGATGCCACACTGAAGTCTTTTTCATAACGCCAACGGAATGTTTGCTCACCGGCCTGTACAAGGTATGCCGCGCGTGACCAAGGTTTTTCGCCTGACCATTGCGCTAATTGCAAGCCATTTACAGAAAATTTAAGGTAATCATAATTGTTTTCAGAAGATACCTTATAGAAAAACGACATTGTGTCAGGATAAGCTACATCGTAGGCTAAGGCCATCGTTGAAAAACTGTTGTGGCCGATAGCTCCAGAACGCGCTGAATGTGCGCCTTCATAAGGTGTTGTGGTCGTTATAAACCAAGGGTTTTCCCCCGCCATTTCCCAGTTGTAAAGTGAGAAATCACCTGTTTCAAAGTTCTCGACAATGAGTGAAGTCAGGATAGGGATGTTTACACTAAACTGATAATTGTTTTCGGCCTGAATTTGCAGCAATATGTCAACAACCTGCATAGGTTCTGCAGTTTCGCTCAGATAAATCTGAAAAATTGCGTCCCAGTTTTCCTGTGGGTGAAGAAAATCTACAGAAGTTGTAGATGAAATAATTGTCAGGTCAGGATGCTCAGAACTTATAATTGCCTGAAGCATATTCAGCCTTGCCCCACCTTTATTACGAAGACTAACGATTAAATTTGCTGTTTCTCCGGGTTCCAGAATTCCATTTTGTCCGTCATTGATATTTGTTGTCATAACGGATAATTCAGGGGCATAAACTTTTAACATTAATGGACGTGACCAGCTTCCGGAAACACTTTCATAGGAAAGGATAAATTCTGCAGTATGTGCATTTGGCACTTGTGTGCTGACTTCTACAGAAAAGACATCTTGTAACAGTATAGATTCTCCGGCAATTAATGATGGAATCTCAACCTGACCGTTATTGATACTAACATAGGAGTCTTCTGATTGAAGCGTGATGGAACCTGCATCAAGATCGAAGCTGTTGATATTTTGCAAATTAAGATCAAGCGAAAAAGTTTCACCGAATTCAATTATTTCATTACCGCCTGACTGCACAGTATAATTCATCAGAAGTCCTTCGAGTTGTAATTCCAGTGTTGCCGTTTTTCGAATATTATTGTTATCGGCTACGAGAACTTTAAGGCTTTGGCCTGGAAAATAATCATAAATTTCTGCCTGCAGCAAACCATTTTTTGTCAGCGTAATATCATTGTAGGCTTGCAGCGGATCAAAGATTGTGTGCTGAGAATTTACCGGGATGAAAGTGCCTGTTTTGTTTAGGATAACATTGTTGATTCCGTCTCCGGCAGAAATACCGGCAAATTTGGCAACAAAACTGGCTGCAAGATGTGTTCCATAGAAAAATTCAATTTTGCCATCTTCGTGCAATTTTGCAGCCATACTGACTTCAGAATTTCCACTTTGACCATAAACAGACAGTTTCCAGTTGACAATCACATAACCCTGACCTGCCTGCATCCATATTCCATCCCCGGAGGAAGGGTTGATATAAAAAGGCTTTGATAATGAAGGAGCAATTATTTTGTTTTGAATGAGATAGCTTTTCCCTGCAACGTAATAAGGCCATGTAACTTCAGAAGGCTCAAACATGAGAAAACCATCAACAGCAGCGTAAATACGGTTGTATTTTTTGCCATAAAAAGGAAACTCAAAAGGCAAATCGATTGCTCCGGTGCCATCATTGTTGTTGCTTACCGCAACCTGCTCTCCCAATAAGGAAGGGTATGGGGCAACGCTGTTTGTGGTATCATATGTTTCTAATAGATACCAGACATAGGGTTCCGAGCCTCCTTCAGCTAAAAGTTGAATATTGTTGTTAGCGTATAAATCCAGCGGTGGAATTTCATCTGTTAGCACACTTACCGGATCATAGTTTATTGCTGCTAAGACATCAAGTAAAGTAGTTGTATTGTTTGCAATAGGAACATTATTATACAAG
Source organism: Bacteroidota bacterium (assembly GCA_018336075.1). Lineage (GTDB taxonomy): Bacteria > Bacteroidota > Bacteroidia > Bacteroidales > F082 > JALNZU01. The sequence continues at coordinate 2,251 of JAGXRB010000263.1, read as the reverse complement.
GAGCCAATACTTATTGGCTCATCACCTGTATAATCAATCAGTTCCAACGAATTTATCATCCCTTGCGCGGAATTTGACGGGTCATTTTCGACAACCATAAAGAAGTATTTGGCAGTTTCACCGGGTTCAACATATTGTAAAAGCAGATTCAGGTCGAGTCCAATTTCGATTGTTGATCCTCCGCTGCCCCCTTGCATGGGATTGCATCCTCCCTGAAAGTCGAACATAGGAAACTGTATAACAAATTCAGGCTCTGTTGCTTCGGGGTCGGTAGCAACACCTGCCATAAGCTTAAGTTTATTGCGGCATGGATAAGTAATAGTTGTTTTTGCAGTAAGTAATGGCGCATGGCTTTCTTTTACATCAACAACAACAACCTGGTTATTCCAGATTCCACCCTGTGTGTGGACGTCGGCAACAGTTTTATACATCATATAAGCAAACCCCTGATTGCCCCATCCACTGATACTTCCATAGGTATTGGCCATTTTAAAACCACCGATTTCCCAATCTCTGACATCAACCACGCCATCTCCATTAATGTCAAGATGATTCGTGTATTGCCCGTCATTATTGTAATCGAAACGAATGCTATCATTGTATCCTACAATAGTCATTGCATGGTTTGGACTGCTGCCCCAACTGGTAATAACGTATCTTCCGGCTTCAGGAGTTCCGGGAGGAAGTAGATTGTTCGGGCCTGTAAACTGAGAATAAAAACTGGCCATTCCTCCATGAAGCGACCCGTTTCCATGATCATAAACCCAATGCTTTAACTTCATCAGACCATCTTGTGTATTTGTACGAATTGAAAAGACGTTTTCAATTCTGTTTTTCATAGCGTTATAATATTTGTCGTAACCATTCATCCATCTTGAAGCGCCGCCATTCGACATTCCACCATAATCTGCAACGTTTGGGTTGCCTGCATACTTTATAATCTCAAAAGTCTCAAAATAGTTTATGCCTGCATCATTTCCGTTATTGAGAAAATTATAGGTGAAATGCGTTGCATATTGGTTTTCAGGCAGATTTCCCGGGACAAGACGTTTTGCGTTGATTTCATATGTAAACTGAATTCCTATACTTGAAGCTTGTCCGCATTCAAGGCCTACTTGGGCAATAAGCGGGCGCATATAAGGAAGCGCAGAATTGTCAACCACTGAAGGAAGATTGCGTCTGAGCATTGTTTCAGATAACTCTAATTCCGGAATGCGTGATAAAACTATCGAGTCATGAGCAGTAAGCGGTTTTAGCTCTTGTGGAATCGTTGTTTGCGCCGATAATTTCAGTGAAAACAGGAAAAGGGAAAACGCTAAGAATTGAAAGACTTTCATGGAAAAAGGTTTTGTAGATTTCGGCTCCGAAATTACAATCTTTTGGTTAGATAGCATAATATGCCAGCAACATTAAAGCCTGAATCATGTGTTTTGGCCTTCAAATTGCACAATAAATTTATTCTGAAAAAAATCAGGTGCCTAAATTATGTTGAAAGCATCTGAAGAAAGTCCGTTTCTGAAATGATAGGAACACCAAGTTTAGTTGCTTTCTCAAGTTTTGCAGGACCCATATTATCACCTGCCAGCACATAACTTGTTTTAGATGAAATTGAGCCAACATTTTTGCCGCCGTGCTGCTCGATGATTTCCTTTATTTCATCCCTGGAAAACTGACTAAATACACCGCTGACCACAAATGATTTGCCTTCTAAAACATTGCTCAGCTGAGTTACAGAATTTATAATTTCGAGCTGAAGGCCATGATTTTTTAATCTTTCAATTAGCTTGTGACTTTCAGGATCAGCAAAAAAACTCAAAACAGATTCTGCAATTCTATCACCAATTTCATCCACAGCTATGAGTGCCTCTTTGTCTGCCTTCATCAATAAGTCGACAGATGGAAACGCTTCTGTAAGTTTCTTTGCAACCGTTTCACCAACAAAACGGATACCCAGAGCAAAAAGCAGGCGAGGGTAGGGGATTGCTTTTGAAGCTTCAATGCTCGTGAGAATATTATTCGTTGTTTTCTCCCTGAAACTCATTTTGCGCACTTTGCCATCTTCGCTTTCGAATTCTTTTTCCAGACCAAGCAGATGGTTCTGATTTAAGTCGTATAAGTCTGCGATGCTATGTATAAGTCCATTGTCGTAGAGCATTTCTATTTTTCCTTCGCCAAGGCTGTCGATATTCATTGCTTTCCGGCTGATAAAGTGCTCTAGTTTTCCCTTAATCTGAGGCGGACAGATGCTGCT
>JAGXRB010000262.1 GCA_018336075.1 Bacteroidota bacterium | reverse complement strand
TCCGGTTCGGCTGTCTCAATTTCCGGAAGCTTACTGAATTCCTCAACCAAAGCTATGACATCTGTTTTTTCGTCAATCGCTAATTTATACCATAAATGAAATCCCCAGGCCTTGTGTCTTTCTGTAAAGCCATTTTTGGATTCGATGATTGAAAATAAACGGTGCGCATCTTTAACACTGAATTGTTCGCAAAGGGCATCTACATTCAAAATTCCAAATGTAATGTTCCCATTCCGATTTTTTTCAATGGGATCGCCCTCCAAATGCTTTTCATGCTTTTCCGAAAACTTAATCAGCAGCACACTGGACTCCATAGCATCCAATGGCACTGAGCGCAAATCAACTGGCGGTCTTTCACCTCTTTTTACGTTAAAACTTTCATTATTTTGCTGGGCAAAAAGAGCAATGAAAATGCAGCAGAAAATTACCGTGAGGACTGACTTTAAGGTTTTCATAATAATTCAATTTTTTATCGCAGACTGACTATTGTGACAAAAATAATACTCACAATCATGAAAAACAGACCAATTGAGCCAGTGGTAGTATACAGTGCGCAAACGTGATAAAATACCCATTTATCGGAAATATCATCATGTTAAAATACAAAACCACAACAAATATTTGCTCAGAATATTTGTTGTGGGCTTGATGCAATTTGAAAGGATTTTTAAGAAACTTCTATTCTTTCAATCAAACAGGAATCCTTTCACATTTTAAGTGAGAATAATTCTAGCCTAATGAATAACTACCTTCATCACTTTTGCAGGTATTTGATTTTGGTAAATTATCAGCGGATAAACCCCTGCAGGTAATGTAGAAACGTTCAGGATGTGTGTGTTATCGTTAATGAAACCTTCTGACAATATACTGCCGGTAAGGTTAAGCAACTTATAGCTAAGCTTATGTTTTATTGCTCCATTATCCTGCACTTTAATTGTAATCTGATCATGCGCCGGATTGGGATATAGTTCAACAAACAGGCTGTTGTCCGAAGTATTATTTATAGTATTAAATGATTGTTGACTTGTTTGAAATATTTCTTGCTCTGTATAAACCGTGCCTTCTGAATTGGATGCAAAGGCCCTAATATAATATGTATTGCCAGGATTAAGGTTGTATAAATGGCTTTCAAAAAGCCCGACGCCTGAACCGATATTAACATATCCGTTATTGTTTTCAATTGTTGGATTAGGTTCAGTGTTCCATACAAAACCGCGTGTTGAAACATATTGTGAGCCTTGGTGCATTACTCTGCCTGATACAAATGCATAGTTCGAGGTAATACCGGAAACTTCTCTAAAAATTATTGATGGCAATTCTGATGGTGAAAAAATTATGATTTCATCAAGCCAGATATTTGCACCTCCCTGATGTGTTGATCCTGCCTCAATTCTAATAGCAATATTGCCATCTTCACCTTCATAATCTGAGAAATCTACATTTACTTCTTGACGAGTACCAAAAACAAGAGGGATGTTTTCAAATGATAGAAAACTTGCCGGATTATTGATATCTCCAATTACACCGACCTCGAGATGGTAATTATTATATGGATTAAAATAAGTGAAATACATCTTTAGGTCTTTGATGTCTGAATCAAGATATGGCAGGATAAGTATCGATTTTGATTCATATTGCCCGTGTATGAGATAGATTGATTTTGATTGGTTAACTCCCAAATAATCATTTACTTTAGCTCCAAACCATAATTCGCCAATATTTTTATAACCGGGAGGCATATTCGGTAGTATCGAATTTTCAAAGTTTTCAAAATAAGGCAATTGAATCGGATCTGGTATAGTTGAAAAGAATAATGGTGTTGACCAATCAGAATATAAGCCTTGACAATTTGAACGGATATACAGCTCATAGTTTGCCCCTGAATTCAGACCCTCAATATTAGAAGACTGATCTTGAATTTCGCTGATTATGACTCCCTCGGTTTCAGGATTGAAGCCAGGGGCTCCAAGTTTAATTTCCCAGGGGCCATTAAGCTTTGCTTGTTTCCAGGATATCATTGCAGCGTTATTTGTTGTGGATAAAATTTTAAGATTATAAGGTTCAGGACATTCAGAAATATCCTCAATAAGGATGTCATCAACCATAACAAATCCACCATATGCTGCGGTCAGGTCATTATGCCTGAAAGCTATATGATTGTTAGAACCTTCATAATTTTCGATGTAGGTTATAAAATTCGCATACCCATCCTCTGAACTGTTAAATCTTGAAGGAAGGGTGTCAAATGGACTAAAGGTTGTACCATTATTTACATCTTCAATTGTACCAATAAACAGTTCGGTAGGTTGCATTGCCCAGCTGGCTCTGAATGAAATTTTTAAACTATTTATACCATTTTGAAGGGCAGGTGGGGTAAGTATTGCATAATTATTAGCGCGCGCATGAAACATCACTTCACCACCTCCCACTATTCGCCAATCGCATGAACCGGCTCCCTCTCTCCCGGTTTTAGACCAACAAAGAGGTAGTTCTCCCGGAGGGTCATCATTGAAATCTTCAAATAGTGGTAAAAGGAACATGCCGCAACTTGTTGAAAATGTGGTTGGCAAAGACCAGAAACTCAAGTCGCCATCTCCACAGTCAGATTGTAATCTAAAATCGTAATACACTCCTGTTTCAAGTCCAGTTAAAACATAGGGATGATTCTCGATGCCCTCGATTAGGTTTCCATTACCTATTTGGAAACCCCTTATGCCCCACTCTAGATTCCATAACGAGTCGGTTCCTTGGGACTGCCAATCAATTACTGCCTGATGCTCAGTTATTTCTTCAATGACTATATTGACGGGCATTAAGCAAGTAGGAAGATTACAATCTGCCATTCCGCTGAAATGTAAGAATGGTTCGGTTGGTGTAGGCTGTTGAGGTAAATATTCGAATATGCTATTACCGTAAGGCCCAATAATATGAATGCCAGTTTTATCACTTCCAGTTGCAGGATACCAAAAAACCTCAAATGGAGCATCGCCACATAGTGCTACTGGAATATCAAAAAACTGATCACCATTTGGTTTGTGCAAAATAGCTTCAATCTGGCCATTCTGAAGAACATGCCAATTATTATTCGACCTAAAATATGGTTCACTAATCAACCTGAAAGTGTACTCACACTTGCTTTCGATTTGACAAAAATGGGTCGTTGCTTTTGCTGATCTGGCAAATGAATAGGTCAATGTTTCATCGAAAGTCCATGTTTTGTAATAATAATTGCTTCCAGACTCTAATTCGATATGATGATATACTTCTCCATTATCATTGAAGGCGATTGTCCCACCAGATGGAATTGAGAACCCTTGTTCGTAAGCAATTCCATTGGTTGGATTCCAACTGATGGGTTCATCTGAATATGCAATAAGTATATGATAGCTACTTGAAGGAATTATCCAACTCAACATAATACTATCTGTGCTTTGAGGAACTGCTGTAAAGTTCAAAGGTGGAAATACCCCGTTTAATGCACTTATGGCTTCCGATAATGCATTATAGGCATTAAGTCTTCCTGAACCTAAAAGCCCTTCAAAGAGCTGGTTTGCGGCAGTGATATCATCCGCGCTTTGCATTATAAAATCTTGAACTTGCATATTACTGATTAAACCATTGCTTATTGACGCTATTAGTACTGCAACACCTGAGACGTGTGGGCATGCCATAGAGGTTCCGCTTGTCACAGTGTAAGCGTTGTTAATGGTAGTGCTAAGCACATCACTTCCGGGGGCGCTGACATCAACCCAAGGCCCAAAGTTTGAAAAGTATGATTTTTCATCAATGTAATCTGTTGAGGCCACGGCAAGTGTACCTGCATAAGCAGCCGGATAGAATTCCGCAGATGATGAATTATTAGCCGCTGCAAATATGGTTAAACCTCCATTGCTAATCGTATTGCCACCGCCGTTTGCATTAAAATAATCAATGGCATCAAGATCAGATTGATTGTAAACTAAAGGAATAGAGTAGCTCCAACTGTTTTGACTAATACTTGCATCATTGTCTGCAGCCCAAACAGGTGCCTCATGAAAACCACCATAAGTATTATTTGACTCCCTGAAAACCTGGCAACTCATTAGCCTGACACCATCGCCACTGCCCGAACCTCCTGCAATACCAGCCACGCCAATATTGTTGTTGGAAACAGCAGCTACCGTGCCTGCTACATGTGTGCCATGCATGCCAGGTACAATAGTTGAGTTATTATCCACAAAATTATAACCTATGCCCGCCCACATATTGGCTGCCAGATCAGGGTGGTTGAAATCAATACCGTCATCAATAATTGCTACAATCACATTCGGATTGCCTTTTTCAATGTCCCAGGCATTTAATAAGTCAATATCTGCTCCGGGCTGCCCGCCGTTTTGTCCGGTATTGTGGTAGTGCCATTGCTGATTGAACATAGGGTCATTGGGTGTCCACTTGCTGTCTGGAATTGTTTTATCATTGTCAGGATTATTTATTATGTTTTCTGATCTCCAGACTGGTGCTTTCTTATATTCCGGTTCGGCTGTCTCAATTTCCGGAAGCTTACTGAATTCCTCAACCAAAGCTATGACATCTGTTTTTTCGTCAATCGCTAATTTATACCATAAATGAAATCCCCAGGCCTTGTGTCTTTCTGTAAAGCCATTTTTGGATTCGATGATTGAAAATAAACGGTTTGCATCTTTAACACTGAATTGTTCGCAAAGGGCATCTACATTCAAAATTCCAAATGTAATATTCCCATTCCGATTTTTTTCAATGGGATCGCCCTCCAAATGCTTTTCATGCTTTTCAGAAAACTTAATCAGCAGCACACCGGACTCCATAGCTTCCAATGGCACTAAGCGCAAATCAACAGGCGGTCTTTCACCTCTTTTTACGTTAAAACTTTCACTATTTTGCTGGGCAAAAAGAGCAGCGAAAATGCAGCAGAAAATTACCGTGAGGACTGACTTTAAGGTTTTCATAATAATTCAATTTTTTATCGCAGACTGACTATTTTAACAAAAATAATACTCACAATCATGAATAACAGACCAATTGAGCCAGTGGTAGCATACAGTGCGCAAACGACCAATTCTCTCCTGTTAACGGAAGCTTCTATTTGTTTTCTTCGAACTCGGCTGCTTCGAAAACGTAGGGTACAATGATTTCTACTTTTGTTCCGGGGTAGGGGTTGCCCGGATGTATGTCAGAAGTGGTGATACTGGTTTTGACATTCAGTTTTTTGCCGATCAGCTCCAGACGTTTGAGGGTGAGGTTCATACCTATCTGAAGGTGGGTGTCTTTTCTTTTGGTTTGCAGTGCGGCCTGCTCAGTTCCAATGCCGTTGTCCTCGATCACAATACGCATAGTTTTATCAGTGAATTTAGTGAAAAAGATGTTGATAAGCCCGTTTTCTTCGAGTGTTGCAAGTCCGTGCCAGATGGCATTTTCAACTATTGGCTGTAAAATCATGGTAGGAATCAGTACATCTTCTTCAATTTCTTCACCGATGTCGATGATGAAACTGAAACGGTTGTTCATCCGTAGTCTTTCCAGATCAAGGTAGTTGCGAAGACGGTCAACTTCTTCATCCAAAGATATCATGCTTGTTTTAATTGCATTCAGGTTTTGGCGGATCAGACGGGCAAACTGCGACAAATACAAGCCGGCATCAGCGGCATTGTTTTTCAGGATATAGCTTTGTATCGACCCCAATGCATTGAAAATGAAGTGCGGATTCATCATGGATTGGAGGGCTTTTTGCTCTAGCAAAACCAATTGGTGGGCTGTTTCCTGCTCCCTATGAAGTTTATTCTTTCGGCGTAATATGAATGTTACAAGCAATGCAACGGTAATGCTGACCAAAATGACAAAAAACAACGGATGCTTTACAAGCGTAGGTTTTACGTCGATAAAATGCTGTAATTCGTCGCTCCAATCGCTATCTTGGAGCCTGGCTTTAAATTTAAAAGTATACTTTCCTGGTCTGAGATCCTGATAAACAATATTACTGCTTTGTTGTAAGGTCCAGCTGGTATCTTTTCCTTCCAACATATAAGCATAGAAAGCTTTTTCTGGCGAATAATGAATGCTGCTCAGCGCAAAGCTGAAGCTGTGTCTGCCCCTGACAATGCTAGTGTCTAGGCCGTATTTTAGTGGAGCATCGTTCAAATAGATCTGACTGAAATAGGCGATAGGCTTTTTGATAGTCTGGTTCATCAGTTTTTCCGGAGGTATGCGGGTAAGGCCGTCTTCGCTTGCAATAATCAGGTTTTCGTTTTGAATGTCAATTTGGTAAATGTTGTTAAACCGTACATCAAGCGTATTGAGACCAACGGTTAAGCCACGCAAGGCGTCCATCGGGTTTGGACTCCAATAAATATGACTGTTGCTTGCCATGAACAGACCTGATTTTCCGTCATAGCACATCGATTTGATCTGTGAAGGGATATTTCGCTCAAAAAGGGCAGTAAGCGAATGCAAGCTGTCTGCACGAAACAGCCAAAGGGAATCACCACTAATATTGAATAGCTGTGTTTCATTATCGAGATTAAGGTGTTGACGGATAGTTTTACCAAAAAGCTGCTCCAAAGGCTTGAAAGGGATAAGTGAATCGTTTTTCACCAGGAAGATGGATTTTCCTGCAGCAAATAATTGCCCCTCAGCATTATAAAATACAGAAGTAAACATATCGGAATTCATTCTTGGAATGAAAGATACTGGTTTTTCCATTTGATGCAAATACAGCATGAAGTTATCTGATGCAGTAAAGCTTTTGTTGTCAAGAGCAATGGCAAATTTCTTGATTGGGATGTCAATTTTCGAGTACAGATGAAGGTCTAATTCGTTATTATTTTGGTTTTTCAGTTGATAGATTTTCAAGGTCTGATTGGGCTCGTTCAGGATTATCAGCCCATTTTCAAGGAGGGCAATCTGATTGATTCCTCCTTCGGACAAAGGCCTGGTAGATCGTTGGAGAATGTTTTTTTGAAGTTTATAGGTATAGCTGCCATCGCTGAGCCAAAGGCTGCTATCCTTTGATGTTGCTATGGTTTTAATACCCCTGCCTGAAAACTCATTTGAATGAATATGCTGGTGCGCCAGGATGGAAGGATGCATACGATAAACACCGTTTCCGAGCGATGCGATCCAGATATTTCCTTCATGGTCTTCAAAAATGTTTTGTGCTTCTCCAATGTCAAAATTCTGAATTAATTGCCCGTGTTTGTAGATGTAAATACCGGTAAAATAGGATGATAGCCAGATATTCCCTGCCTTGTCTTCGTAGACATCGGTAATGACTTCGTCTGGCTTTCGCATATCAAAATACAAACTGTCGATCAGGTTGAACTCATTGTATTTATACAACTTGAATACATTCAGCTTGGTGTTGTAGGCATCAAGAAAAAAGCTGCCATTTTTTTGATTAAATGCCCTTTCATAAAACAATGCTGTCTGAACGGGAATCAGTGAATCTGCAAAAGACTTCGTTTTGTGTAAACCACCTTTAAGGGAAAGCCAGAAATCGCCCTCATGCTTTGTTAACCTGAAAATGGTGTGTGCATTTCCATAATTATTGAGATGTGGAATAAATACGAGTTTTTTCTTCAGCTGATATTTTAACACCTCGTTGTCTGGCTCAAGTACGAATATTTCCCGATTTATATTGCTGTAAAAATAAAGACTTCCTTTTTCGTCTTCATACATCCTACGGAAGTACATATTGTTGCTCAGGCTGTCGAGAAAAGCTTCTTCACGCGCTGTAAATAAGCGGTCTTTGTAAATGAAACTGAACATACCATTCAGATGAAACAGCCATAAACGACCCTTGGTGTCTTCTTCAATGCGGATGATTTCACTGTTGGGAAGTCCATCGGCAGTGGTGTAAGTTTTAAAATTGGTTCCGTCGAAGCGCACCGCACCGGCATCGGTGGCAAACCAAATGAACTTCCGGCTGTCCTGAAACACATTGTACACCTTGTTGGAAGGCAAACCATCGTTGACTGTATAATGTTTGATATAAGGATTTTGCCCCTGAACAGGGATGTGTGCAAGCAGACACATCATCAAAAATGATATCAGGAGTATGCCGCGCACGCTATTCGACGAGTTTTGAAATATGGGCGACGGCATCTTTGAATTCCTGCACTTTTCTGCGCGAAATGCTGAGCCTGGTCCCGTCAGTGAGCTCGGCAAAGTTGCCCTGATAACTGGAATAGGCATTCAGAAAGCGAAGATTTATCAGCGTTGATTTATGGATTCTGAAAAAATCAGGGCCATCAAGAATTTTTTCAAAATCGCTGAGCGAACGGGTGGCTACAATTTTGTTCAGTCCCGAAAAATGCAAAATAGTATAATTGCTGTCGGCCTGTAAATACATGATTTCAATTACTTTAACAATGCGGAAACCAAACTGCTCAGGCACAGTAATTTTCTCAACACAAGGCTTTTGCGTCTTTATTTGTTCTGTAAGATTTGAAATGGAGTCATTGTATACATGCATTGCTTTGCTGTTGCTTTTACGCATTTCAAGGTATTCAATAGCTTTTTCTACCGCTTCTTTCAATTCGTTGGAGTTGACAGGCTTTAGGATATAATCCACAGCATTGGCTTTGAGGGCTTTGAGTGCAAATTCCTGAAATGCTGTTACAAAAATAACTGCATAATCAGCGGCAGAAATGCTGTTTAGAAAATCAAAACCATCCTCACGTGGCATAGAGATGTCGAGAAAAATCAGATCAATTGCATTGTTGTGTAAAAGTGCTCTCCCTTCTTCGGCAGAAGCTGCGATACCACATAGTCTGACCTCAGGACAGTTTTGATCAAGTAGAATCCGCATTGCTTCCCTGATGTGGTATTCGTCGTCGATGATGATGGCGTTGTATGTTTTCATGTTCACAAATGTACGAAGCTTGCTTATGTTTTCCAAAGGCATTTCACGAAAAGGCCGATCGGTTTATTGAAAGGTAGCATTTTCATGACGAAAGGTAAATGACAGCATAGTTGAGTCCTCTTATTCAGACATAGTTTTTCATTTTTTGGATATCATACCGGAGATATTTTTGTTAAAACTTCACAATAGAAAATGAATGATTATCAATCAATCATTTATCTTTGTCTTAATAACCTAAACAACATTGAGATGAAATTAATAAAGAAAATTTTGCTGTGGACATTGAGCATCCTTGCAATCCTGGCTTTCATCGCCTATCTGGGAGTCAATTTTGTTTCCAGAATGGCATTGCCTGACTACAATAAAAATATTGAACTTACCGGCCTTATGGATGAAGTACAGGTTTTTCGCGATGAAAGGGCTGCACCGCATATTTATGCAAAAAATGAGCATGATCTTTATATGGTGACAGGCTATCTGATGGCACAGGACAGGCTTTGGCAGATGGATCTTTTGCGAAGGGTAACATTGGGTCGTTTGTCCGAAATTTTCGGAAAAGACATGGCAGATACGGACCAATTGCTGCGTGCCTTGCGAATGTCGGATAAGTCGGAAAGGGTGCTGAAAAACTCTGATAAAATTTATCTTGAATGTTTGGAAGCTTTTGCTGCCGGAGTGAATCATTATATTGAAAAACAAGGAAGGAAACTTCCACCCGAATTTATCATTCTGGGCTATAAACCTGAGCCATGGCAGCCTTTTCACACTTTAAACCTGATTGGTTATATGGCATGGGATCTGGCGGGTTCATGGCAAAATGAAATTGTTCTACACAAATTAAGACAGCAGCTGGATTCGGAAAAACTGGCCCAATTGTACCCGGATCAGGAATCACTTAAATCTTATGTGCACATGAATGCTGAATCTCCGGCTGAGGTGTTTTCGTTGCTCGATGGAAATAGCAAACTGCTTGATATGGGTCTGGAAGTTTTCAGTGCCAGCAACAACTGGGCTGTTTCCGGCAGTAAAAGCAGTACAGGCAAACCATTGATGGCCAACGATATGCATCTTGGATTTGGACTTCCCGGTATATGGTATCAGATGCATCAGGTGATTGAAGGAAAGTTGAATGTTACAGGTGTGGCACTGCCCGGCGCTCCGATTATTATCAACGGACACAATGAATCTATTGCCTGGGGAATGACAAATCTCACTATCGACGAAATGGATTTCTATTCCGAAACCCTTCATCCTGACGATCCCGATAAATATTTATTCAATGACGAATGGCTGGCTGTGGAAGTAAAAAATGAAAGAATTCTGACAAAGGAAGGCGATACAATTTTCAGGGAAAATCGCTTTACCCACAGAGGGCCAATCGTTTCAGGCTTTAAAAAAATGGAAAATGAAGTCGTTTCAATGCGATGGATCGGCAATGAATTCAGCAACGAACTGCGTAGTATGTACCTTTTAAACAGGGCGGAGAACTGGGAGGAATTTCGCGATGCCCTCAGCACAATGAATGCGATAAGTCAGAATATTGTTTATGCAGATGTGCATGGAAATATCGGCATGCAATCGACCGGAAGCGTCGCTTTAAGAAATGTGGAAAATGCCATATATCTAAATCCTGGGCATACCGATTCAACTGATTGGAAAGGATTTGTGCCCTTTGAGGAGATGCCTTTTACCTTCAATCCGGCCGAAGGTCAGGTTTCGTCGGCAAACAACAAAACTATTGGTGAAGATTACCCATATTATATTGGATACTGGTTTGATTTCAGTGCCCGTATCGACCGCATACGTACAATGCTGAATGAGAAAGATACCTATAGCCCATTGGATTTCATGCAGATGCAATCGGATCAGCAGTCTGCTTTTGCGGCGGATTACCGCGATAAAATCACTGCCATCCTAAAAGCTTCAGATTCGCTTTCTGCAAACGAACTGAAGGCACTAGAATTATTGACTTCATGGAATTTGATTTTGGATAAAGAAAGTGTGGCAACAACAGTTTTTGAGAAATTCTATATTACTTTTCTTCAAACTGTAATGATTGACGAATTAGGGGAGAAACAATTCAAAGAACTGGGAAGCGGACTTTTACGACATTTCTTTGAACATATGTGGAGAAATCCGACTTCGGGCTGGATCGATGATATTCAAACACCTGAACCGGAAAGTCTCGAAGATATCGTGCTTTTAAGTTTCAGACGGGCAGTGAAATCACTCGAAGAAAACTACGGAAATGAACCCGATGCCTGGAAATGGGGAAATCTGCATCAACTCACGCTAAGGCATCCTATGGGCAAGGTTGAAATGCTTGATAAAATTTTCGGATTCAACAAAGGGCCATTCCCGGTTGGTGGCAGTTTTCATACAGTCAATCCGATGGCTTATCCAATTCATCAGTCCTTTAATGCAATTCATGGAGCCTCACAGCGCCATATTTATAATCCAGCCAATTGGGAAGAATCCTATGTCATAATCCCAACGGGCATTTCAGGGATTCCGGCCAGCAGATATTATGGCAATCAAGCTGAGATGTTTCTCAAAAACGAGTATTACAAAGAGCTCTGGACAAAAGAAGATGTCATTGCCGGAGCAAGATATAAGGCTGTATTTCGTTGATTTTTGTGAGTGAATACAACTTTCAGTTTTGAGAATTCGGGCTTGCTGAAAAACTCAGAATGTGATATTTCGGTGCGCTGCACCTCTCCTTTCAATTCTGTTTAATTTTCCTGCAAAGATTATCACCGCGCTGTGACTCAGTTTTGAGGTGCAGCGCACCGGTAATATCTATAGATTTTATCCGGTGAAGTGTTTTAAGGTGCAGCGCACCGAAATATCTGATACATGGTTTTTTACCCATTATCTACCAGATCCTTGCGCATTTTATATAATATTGCTTAAACTTCCAGAAATCCAATAGAACGTGCCTTTTTCAAAAAACACTAATAAAAAATGCGTTCCTTTTAAGCGCTTCAAAGGCCTTAGAAGGAACGCATTAACTTATGAACAATTAAATTACTCAGGCTTGCAGAAATATACCAAAAACGAATCTTCAGCTTCTTTTACAAGCCAATGTTCAAATTGCAGACTTGTTGCTTTATCGATCAGGGGAGCTGGAATAAATGGCGCTTTCAAAGTATAGATTTCATTTGTTTTCAAGCCTTTAAGGTCTTCCATTACCTGGGCTACCGGGTGTTCACCAACAGCAAGCATTGGCTTGGCATCGAGTTCTTTTACAATCAGTTTTTCGCTAAACCATGCAGGCTGATCAACTGAGACGCCTGACCTGATGCTTTCTTCAAACAAATCCTGTCCGATTTCCTTTCGCAGTAAATTGATCAGATCTTCAACCTTGATGCTTCCAACAGCTGCTGCCTGCTGAAGTGTGGCAATGCTTGCAACGGTTTTTCGCAGAACAGGATTTTTGAGTTTTTTGAATGCCGGAACATTGGAAATCAACACTTCTTCGAGTGCAGGATAGGTTTCGAGGAGCTGAAGCACCTTTGTTTTGGGACTTATGATGAGTTTTTCTTTCATGGCAATGTTATTTTGAATAGGATAGAATTCTTTGTTCACCTTCCAGAGCGCGGTAGCCCGAAAGGTCGTGCGACACTTCGAGTGTGCCCAGATAATCGCCATTTTCGTTGCGAAGGGCAAAATACTCGATATGGACAAACTTGCCACCCTTGTTGATCCAGAATGGCGCGCGGCTGGCTTTTCCGGTTTTGAAGTCATCTACAATTTTGTCAACTATGTGTGCGCTCGACGGTGGATGACAATGTCTTACGTCACGGTTGAGAATGGCACGGCTGCGCTGGAAAATACGGTCGGCACTCTGAGAAAAGTATTTGACTTTATCATCTTTATCCACAAAAGTCATGTCGATGGGCAGGGTGTTGAGGATGCTCAAAAGCTCTTCAACGGTAAAACTGCCTGTTGGAAGCTGTATGTTTCCACCTGCTTTTTGTGCATCATTGATATTTTCATCGATAGCCCAAAGCGGTTTCCAGTTTTGTGGTGGGTCATAAAGAC
>JAGXRB010000261.1 GCA_018336075.1 Bacteroidota bacterium | reverse complement strand
GAAGGAGAACCATTATCAGGTACAACTGCCACAAAACTTGCGATCACAAATGTAAACGGAGGTGTTACTCCAAATATCAACCAGCCTTTTAGTCTTACTGTGCAGGCTCAGGATGAAAATGGAATTTCAACCGGTGTCACAGCCAACACTACCGTTACACTTACAAAAGCTACAGGAACAGGCGTTCTGAGCGGAACACTTACTGGCATTATCCAATCAGGAGAACACACCTATACCTTCAGCAATCTTCTTTACAATGTTGCAGAAAGTGGCGTGAGTATTACAGCAACTGCTACTTCCGGAATGACACTTCTCCCTGCAACTAGTTCACTTTTTGTGGTTGGTTCGCCTGCAACACAATTGGCCTTTGTTTCAGTTCCTGCTGGAGGTCAGGTAGGCGCAATCTTACCAGCTTTCAGTGTTGAAGCACGCAGACCAGACAACACGGTTGATGTAAATTATGCTGGACAGATAACTCTAAGCAAAGCCTCAGGTCCTGGTGCATTAACCGGAACACTGACAAAAAATGCAATAAATGGCGTTGCTTTCTTTAATGATATCTCTTTTGATCAGGCAGGAAACTATACTTTGAATGCAAACGCTTCCGGACTGGCATCAGCTTTGAGTAGTGAAATCACAATTTCATCAGCACCAACAATTACTTCAGAGATTGTTCCGCAATTTATCCAGGGTGTTGCGCCATCAAACAATACCCGTCTTCCATATGCATATTGGGTGAGTATCGGAAATTTGATTCCTAACAAAACTTATAGATATATAAATCAAGTAGTTTCAAGTACGGACAGTCCAACAACAAATGGTGCAGGAAATGTGATTTTTGTAAACGCAAGTGGAGATTTTACAAGATCAACAAGTCCCAGCTTTACTGATCCATTGGCCTACGGAACTTTCACAACTTCTGCAAATGGAACATTTGCAGGTTGGTTTATGACAGAAGCAACTGGCAATGCGCGTTTTACACCAGGCAATGATGTATATTTCCGCATACGTCTTAATGATGGCAATGATGGTACAACACCGGTTAATTGGCTTACAACAACGAATTCAGCGCGTGTTATAGATTTTGGCGACAACTTTTTACCCAATGAAGGAACTGCGATACGCGCAACTTCAGGTGATAACCCCAAATCAATGGTAATACTTTATGACAATACTACAGGAACCGGAAACCCTATCTATGCTACAAGTGTTGAAAACACTGGAATTGACTTTTCTGTTATTACAAGCTACGCTCCTTTTTACTCCAATTTTGTTTCAGGTGTTCCCGGATCATGGGGAGGCATTATTCCTAATTTGAATAATCAAGGTATCAGACTAATCAAAGTTCAGAATCCATTCACAGGCAGCAGTAAACAGTATCAAAGTGCTGATGGTGTTTGGGGTACAGTTGATACACGTAATCCTGATGGTGGTCTTGATAATGTTTTGGTATTAGACCTCATCCTGATTGGAATAGAAGAGCCCACAGCAATTATTGGCAAAATTGAGATTGACAACAGGTTCATTAATTTAGAACTAATGAATGATGGGCAAACAAAACTTGAAATATATAATGTTATAGGACAACCAGTTATAAGTAAAGAAATATATGGCTCAAACCATAAAATTGATCATCAGCTTAAAGCCGGCACATACATTATAAGGCTATCAAATGATAAAGGTAGCTTAACACGAAAGTTTTTTGTTCGGTAGAAAAATAAGTAGTTAAGTTATTTTCGACTTAAATTGAGAATTACCGGGGACTTCATTAAAAAATGTAAGTCCCCTTTTTTTATTGTCGCAAACTATTTCAAAAATGTTCTGCAATCGGATAGTATTTACACTGCACAATCAAATGAAAAATATCTCGACTAAAAAAAACAAAAGCTTTTTTAATAAAATTGAGGTCAATTACAAAAAAAGATAGCATATTTGACTTTCGTATTGCTAAAGTGTTACCTTTGCAGTGGTTTAATTAATTATTTCACTTTCAAAAGATTAGGTTATAAGTTTTTTTAAGGACTCACCATTCTGAAAAACAAGTAATTACGAATTTTTTGAAACTTTTTATCAATTTTTTTTTATTATTATTATGAACATTTTTGTTGCAAAACTCAACTTCAAGACCACCAGTGAACAACTGTTGGCACTTTTCGAACAATTTGGTGAAGTTACATCAGCTAAAGTTATTATTGACAAGCTGACAAACAGGTCTAAAGGCTATGGTTTCGTGGAAATGGCCAATGAAACTGAAGCTTATGCAGCCATCAACGACTTAAACGAGTCAGAACTTGATGGAAGTACTATCGTTGTTAAAAAAGCACGTCCTAAAACAGAAGGTGCAGAACCAGGAAGATTTCCTCGTCGTGAAGGCGGCAGCGGCGGTGGCGGTGGTTACCGCAGTGAAGGCGGCAGCGGCGGCGGTGGCGGTTACAGAAACCGTTACTAAGCGATAACAGATACTCATAAAAGGCGGTTTTTACCGCCTTTTTTTTGTTTCATTCAAAAGAATGTTTGCATAGGTGCACAATTTTACTACCTTTGCAGCCGCAAATTTAAGTATTGGCGATCTGGTCCGGTAGCTCAGTTGGATAGAGCAGCAGCCTTCTAAGCTGCGGGCCACAGGTTCGAATCCTGTCCGGATCACTGACAACCCCTCACACGAGGGGTTTTTTTATGCCTAAAATTTACTGAAACCCGCGCCCGTACTACAAAACACCACTTCTAGTGTTATTTTACATTATGGTGTAACCTGAAAAAAAACAAACCAATTTGTAAAATTTGTGATACTTTTTGTGATACTTTTCTTTAATTTTGACTAGTTTTGTGATACCAAACAATAAAAGCATGGAAAGTAAAGTAATTTATGACAGAAAAAAAACAGCAATCAGCGGAAAATCTGCTCCGGTTAGTATTGAAATCTATTTTGATCGTAATACCAGGATATGGAGAAACCTCCCATTTAAAATAGAAAAAGAGCACTGGGACGATAAGAAAAAACGCGTTACACGTCAACACAACAGAGCTATTCAATACAATTTTATGATTGAAGCAGAGCTCCGAAAAATTGAAGAATTCAATCTGGATTGTTTCCGCTACCAGATAACACCGTCTCCGGAAAGTTTAAAATTATTTATGGACGGAGACCAGCTAGGCCGTAACACATCATTGGCCGAATATATGAGACAGCAATTTGAGATTGATAAACCAACGCTAGGAGCCGGACAGATAAGAGCTGTTAACTCTGTTTTGAATAATTTTGAAGCATTCGACAAGCATGTAAAAATTCAAGATTTCAACCTTAACTACTTACATCGATTTCATTCTCATTTATTAAAGACAATGAAAGCAAGTACAACGCTGAAAAATCATAAGGTACTTATAAAATATTTGCGCAGGGCTGTTAATACTGATATGATTAAAAAAACACCTTATGACAATTTTAAGCTACCAAAAGCAAAAAGTAACATTGATTTTCTAACAGTTGATGAAATCCAACGTTTACGAGATTACAAAGGAATTCAAAGACTGGAGCAAGTCCGCGACATGTTCATATTTCAAATTAACAGCGGATTGGCTTTCGGTGATTTGTTAAACTTGAAAAGAGATGAAATAAGAAATATTGACGGCAGACCTTTCATTATAAGATCACGAGAAAAAACGCAAGAAAAAACAATGGTTCCACTTCTGGAAGAAGCACTGCAAATTATTGAAAAGTACAGGGACAACAATTCAAAGGTCTTTAACATAATTTCTAATCAAAAAATGAATGCCTTTCTAAAGGAGCTTGAAATCATTTGCGACATCCCAAAAACATTGACAACGCACCTTGCAAGGCACACATTCGCAACTCAAATGCTAAACGCTGGATTGCCATTGGAGACGGTAAGTCATACACTAGGCCATGCCAGTGTAAAAACGACCCGGATATATGCTCAAATGTTATCTTCAAAAATAAGCAACGATTACGACCGATTGGGTATTACAAAAATCTGAGCTCACTCAGAATTTAACTAAGTTTAAAAAATCCCATTGGCGTCCCAATGGGATTTTTTTTTGCTCCAAAATTGCCATTTTCGAGGGGACAAAACAAAAGTTATCAACACTTTTCAACAACGCTGAAAGCCTTATCAGTATTGAGTTAGAACAAAATAAATGTATACGATTCCGGACATTGTCACCTTGACAAAACAAAAACGATTGTTTACTCTTACATTGATTTATTAACCCAAAAAACCTAATAAGATGGACATTTTTAAGAAATTCAAGAAGAAAAAAGAGATGGACGCTGAAACCATTGATGCGTTGGTAAAAAAAGTACAACGTGCGTACAATAAAGAATGGCGTGAAAAAAATCCTGAAAAGGTAAAAGCAATCAGAGAACGTTTCTGGAAAAAGAAAGCAGAAAAGATGAACTTGCTTTAAGGAGAATAAAAAACCCGGTGCATTTAGTCATGCATCGGGTATAATTCAAAAATCAAAAATCAAAGATATGGAAAGTCCAAATTATTATGCCATCATCCCGGCAAAAGTTCGCTATGATGAAAATTTAACTCCGAACGTCAAACTTTTTTACGGAGAGATCACAGCACTATCAAATAAAGAAAAAAGGTGTTTTGCATCAAATAAGTATTTCGCAAAACTTTACAACGTAAGCGAGCGAAGCATCACTAACTGGATAGCTCAATTAGTGAAGTATGGTTACATCGAAACAGAAAATGAATATCAGAACAACAGCAAGGTAATCGCAAGAAGAAATATCTATTTAACTGAGGGGGGTATAGAAAAAAACTTCGGGAGGGGTATAGAAAAAAACTTCGAGGGGGGTATAGAAAAAAATTTCGGGGGGGGTATAGAAAAAAACTTCGAGGATAATAGTACAAGTATTTTGAATGATACAAGTAATAATAATTCTATTCTAGTAGCTCCGCAATTTTCTGAAGTTATTAAATTTTTTCTTGATAATGGATATCATGAAGAAGCTGCAAAAATCGCTTATGATTGGTATAACGATCGTAATTGGATTGATAGTAAAGATAATCCAGTTAAAAACTGGAAACTTAAAATGAGAAAAATATGGTTTACAGATAAAAATAAAATCGAAAACTATACTAAAAGCCTTACTACTCCAAAAAATTCATACATCGCGGCAAAATCGAAACAGGAAGCTAATCATAAAGCGCAAGAAGAATTTTCAAAATCATTTTAAATTCTTTCAATATGGAACAAGAAATTAAACCTTACATTGAGTGGCCTATTAAAAGCATTCCGGGAAAAATAATTTTTCCGACCACAATTGCCGAAATTTCAAACGGAGATTTTGCAAAAATGATTTCAAAAACAGCAATTTTAATGGGCTGGGGAGCATCAAACATTCCGACCGACACAAAAGATTTTCCAGCAAGAAGTTTTTTCTTATCAAACCTGAAAAAAACAATTGGACATATCACAGTTGATAATTATGAGAAGGCATTACTGAAAGTAATAAATGGCCAACATAATTTTGATGAAAAACTTTATGGACAACAGATCAATCTTAAATGGTTTAATGACATGGTAAAACCATTTGAAAGAAAAAAAACGCACAGAAAATTTGCAGGTTTAGTAAATCCACTTGATGAAGTATTTGATTATTTGGAAAGATATTGTAATCGTTCTGATATTTATTTTTCCAAAATCGATTTTGAAGAAAAATTCAAGAAATTGAATTCAGAAAAATACTATCCAGATACGAACATAAAACTTTTGACAACTTCTTATGATAACACCAAAGCATTAACACAATGAATTCAGCCCGAACGATCACACAGTTAATTTCTGATTTCACAGATCAAAAGGACATTAACGACAAAAGCCGCAAGGCAATTGAGAATGCATTACACCAATTTTTCAAATATCTGGTGATTGTTGGACGGCCAGCCAGCACTCCGAACGAACGCGACATCATTAGATTTAAAGAATTTCTTATCAGCAAAAAAAGCATTTACACCGCCAATAGTTATTTGTCGGGAGTGAAAGGATTTTACAAATGGACGGAAGCGAATGACATTTATAAAAACATCACAGCAGGCATCCGGCCCGTCAAAATTCCAAAGCAATATAGCAAACTCCCATTGAAACCAGAAGAAGTATCACAGCTAATCAGGTCAATTGATGGAAGTACATTTGCCGGAACCAGAGATAAAGTTATTATTCAATTGATGTTTGAAAATGGATTACGAGCCATTGAAGTTTCAAGGTTAAGGATTTCAGATTTTCAGACTGACAGGTCAGGCCGGCCATTACTTTACATACTCGGCAAAGGTCAGCAAGTGAAGGAGGCCGTCACCATATCCGATAGCATTGACCAGGCGTTGAAAGAATTGATTGAGACCAGGCGTTTAACAATTGGCAAAGATGAAACATTGAACCCATCGGAGCCATTGTTTAGAAGTCATTGGATAAGGGACGGAGAAGCAAAAGCATTGTCAGCACCAGAGATTGGGAACATAGTTAACAACAGATTGAAGTCAGCAGGATTGAAGCATCCAAAAATAAGTGCGCACAGCTTAAGACATGGCGCAGCAATCGCAGCACTGAAAGCCACAAATGACATTTTTAAAGTCCAGTTGTTTCTCCGGCATACCAGCCCGAACATCACTAAACTATATTTAACTCATTCAGAAGACGAGTATCTTAAAAGCTCCAAAATAGAATCAGTTTTATCGAATTTACTTGAAGTTCATAACCTATCATAACATTAGTTCATAGAATAAAAAATTGCCAAATTATTATAAATCAACCTATTAACAAGACAATGGAAACAAACATACAAACAAAAGCACCTAAGAAATTGAAAGACAGCACATTAAAAGCTAAAAAGAGCCCAATAAGGGGGGGGAGGGTCAATCCTGACAACCTTTCCAGCACTAAGCGTTCGCCTAGCCATGTGTACGCATATGCAATTTTGAGTAATTTATCAGAAGCAGAAGAGGAAGTTTTATCAGAACTACAAAATTTAAAAGAAGCCGGAGAAACATATGTCCCGGATATTTTAATTTCATTAAATGAAAGCTCATTGAACTGGGGAACTTATATCAATTTGCTCCGTGAAAAAGGAATGAAAAAAGTTGATGCATTCTACTATCTGGATAGCATTTATAGATTGCATTTCAAAAAAAGTAAATACACTGATTATATCAGTTGGAATAGTCGACACAGTTATGAATTAAAAAATTTAGCCTAAAAAGTATAACATTGTTATACCTACTTTTTTTTTCCTGACATAGCTTTGCCAAAAATTGAAGTCATGGAAAAAAATATCATCCTACTGAAAAATCACTTTGAAAGTGTTGATCAGGTTCAGGCGTTCCTATCAAAAATTGATCTGATTGCAAAATCAAAAAGCAGTGCTTACAATACAGCAGCTTTATTGTATTTCTCGGCCATCGCTCCCATCGGTAGTGAAAGCGAAATGAAAAAGGGGTTGCGATTTGAAACAATTGAGATTCTTGACACACTCACCCAACATTTGAGAAGTCACAGGCCGGACGGCAATCCAGAAACCGACATCCGCAAATTATTGTGGGTTGATATAACTTTCGATTCAGTCAGACTATTTTTTGAAGACACAACAGTCTTCGCAGGGGAACCCAACACTGAAAATATCAAAAACATTGTGCGCATTCCCGGAGATTTATTCCGTCAAATATATGTTAACCAGTTTTAAATCAATTAAATCTAAGAAAATGAAAACTTCATTTAGAATCATTTTAGGACTTGCAACACTACTTTTGGTAGTAATGGCAGCCGCTTTTTTTGCTGAAGGTTCAGCATTGACATCACTTGCACTGATTGTGCCCGCTATAATTGCTAACATTGAAACTTCAGACGAAGCAAAGCAATTGAGGGCGCAAACATGGGATAGAATGGATCTGTTAATTCAAAAGCGAAAAGCAGAAAAACGTAATTTTACAGATTCTGAAACAGTCGAATATGACAGACTGAAATCTGAATTCGATCACCTGACAATAAAAGTTAAAGAGCTAGAAGAAGACGAAAGACGAGCACTAGAAATGGCCGGAAAAAGTTTTATAGCTCAATATGGTGGTAAAAATCCAGAAACTGAATCACAATGGATTGACCGGAGAACCGGAAAACCTGTACAAGTTTTGGAACGTTCGCATAACTTCAGCGATTTACATAAAAAAACGAATTCCGGCACACTTGGGAAAATCATTCGCGGTATTGTTACCGGAGATTGGGCAGGCGTGGAACCAGAGACCAGAGCCGCACTAAGCACCACTAGCACCGGGACATTGGTTCCAGTTAGATTGTTTCCGCAAGTGATTGACAAAAGTCGTGCGAAATCAGTTGTATTTGGTGGTGGTGCACAATTGGTTATCATGGAAGGTAAAGAGCTCACACTAGCGAGAGTTGCAACAGACCCAACAATTGAGATAAAAGCCGAAAATGATGCGTTCAGTGATAATGGAATGACATTTGATGGAGTTGAGCTCAATTCGTTTACAATTGGTGGTTTACTTAAAATTTCCAATGAACTTTTGCAAGATTCGCCAAACGCAGCCAATGCGATTGATACAGCGATTTCAGCAGCATTGGCCGCAGAGCTTGACAGATTGTCAATCTGGGGACAAGGCACAACAGAGCCCAAAGGAATAATGAATCAGGTGGGCGTTGAATCAGTCTCCATGACAGATTTTTCAACAGATTACATCACATACAGACCTGTTGTTTCTGCATGGACAAAGGTAGCCAACAACAGCGGAACAGCAAATTTACTGGCATTAAGTCCGCGTGATTTCGCTATTTTGCAGACACAGGCAACCGATCTTGGATTTGTTCCAAAGCCAGAACTTTTGAAAGATGTAAACTTTACACATTCAACAGCATTCCCGACCAATCAGGGAGTTGGAGAAAATGAAAGCTCCGGAATTATCGGGGATTTTTCACAGGTGGTTATCGGTTTACGTCAATCAGTTACATTGGAAGCATCCAGTGTATCAGGTGAAGCATTTGAACGGAATCAGACATATATCCGCGTCATTTGGCGTGGTGATATTGGATTGATGAAACCGGGTCACTTCGCCAAAATTACTGGCATGAAACCAGATACAGCATAAAGAGATTTTTCATTGTTTCATTTTTTATAATTAGGGATAATTATAGTTTCTCGTTTGGTAAGTGAGAAGATCCGCTGATTAATTTCAGCGGATTTTTTTTTGCCTTAAAATAAAGCCATGTAAGAGCCTTTCTAAATGAAATGATGCTACACATCACAAAATTTACAATTCATTTACTCGAGCTAGATTTCTCATATTGACTTTGAATTATGGCCATGTAAAACAGGTCTAGGAAAAATTTCCTTTACCTATATTGAGGCCATGCACAACAAAGTCCTCCTCAGTTGAGGGAGACTTTATGTTGAGCCTTGCACCAAAATTGAGGCCATGCACAACAGTTCCCTTATTCTCGACTCAGGGACATATATTGAGCCTTGCAGCAAAATTGAGACCATGCACAACAATGTTACTGGGACGAAATTTCGGCTCAGTGTTGAGCCTTACAGTAAAATTGAGGCCATGCACAACATTGCTTCCTCACGAGGAAGCATCCAATTAGTTGAGCCTTGCACCAAAATTAAGGCCATGCACAACAAAGTTAACGGGTCGAAATTTCGACTGGTTGTTGAGCCTTGCACCAAAATTAAGGCCATGCACAACAAAATTCTCTCGTAACCTTTATAGTTTCATGTTGAGCCTTGCACCAAAATTAAGGCCATGCACAACTCCTCCGAGAGGGAGACCTTTTTTTGTATCACATTTTTTTCTTGACAATGCAATAAGAATATTTTTACATTTGCAGTGCGTAACATTTTAATATTTCTAAAAGCATGGTTAAGATAAACCTTTGCAGACCACAATTAGTTGAAAGTACTACATCATTCATGCTTGCTAGAATGTTACGCGGTGATGGTCTGCATTTTCTTTTATCAAATACCTAAACATCATGGAAAAATCGAAATTAGATCAAGCGTATGATCAATTCTGGAATCTGGATTTAAATCTGGAGCCTGAAAAAGCAAAGGAAGAACTTGTAAAGTTACCTATGTCACTATTATTGCAAATGCTTGCAGATTCAAAAAACAGATCACACTTTTGTGAATTAACTTTATTAATTCATGAATTCTATGCCGAAACGAAGGAGACAGCAGCCGAACAAGTTATACAGGCATACATCAGGGAGTATGAACTAATGAATAAAATTGACGTGGAAGGCTATAAAATGCCTGACCAATTTGATGCACTAATGAACAAGAGGTTGCATATTTCAGCCGACATTCCAAATAATGTATTTTCATCGGAACTAGATGAAAATTGGACGGAACGAGAAAAAGAACTGATTGAATTACTGAAATCGCAGTCAGCAACAATTTTAAACTTGACAAATAGTCTTAAATATGCCTTGAATAAGGCCAATTTATGCGATACTGCAAAAGTTTAAGAAATTATGTGTAATCTATTGTGATACTGTCATTTATAGAAATGTTGCGAAGTTCATTTGTGATACCACTTTTTTCTAAAATAACAGTATATCAATAAGTTAAGTGTATTTATTATGATACTGTCCGGATCACTTCTCAAAATCAAGACATGCGCGCATTTCAAATTGAAATGCGCGTTTTTTTTATATTACTTTCAAATGTATATTCATATTCTGAACAACCAATAACCGATTCTTTTCATTGAATTTTCATGCAATTCTAAAATGAACTACATTTGAACTTAATATTAACTTAATATGAGAGAAAATCTACTTGTCAAAAGAGTTGAAACATCCAAACAGCTTCGACAATTTATTTTTCTGCCGGAAAAAATTCATGCTAACCATAAGCAGTGGGTTCACCCTTTATATTTTGATGATAAAGTCTTCTTTGACGAAAAGAAGAACGACTCATTTCTAACTTCTGACACACTTATGCTTCTCGCATATCAGGACAACAAAGCTGTTGGCAGAATTATGGGAATCATCAACAAAAGATATAACGAAGTTCATAAAGAAAAAAATGCAAGATTTTGCTTCTTGGATTGCTACGAAGATATTGAAATTGCAAAAGTTCTGATTGACGAAGTTGATCAATGGGCAAAAAACAAGGGAATGGAAAAACTTGTTGGTCCGTTGGGGTTTTCGGATAAAGAGCCGCAGGGTATGCTAATTGAGGGCTTCGATGAGAAAGTTGTTATCGCTACAAACTACAATTATCCCTGGATGCCATTATTTATTGAGCGGCTTGGTTTTACGAAAGAGGTAGATCTTGTATCCTACCTGATTCAAATACCTGAAGTAATCCCATCATTCCTCGACAGCATTTACCAGCGAGCCGTTAGACATCCGGATATTATCATCAGAGAATTCACGAAGAGAAAAGAACTTAAGCCCTGGGTTGTGCCAATTTTTCAGTTGATCAATGAAGCCTATAAACATATTTATGGCTTTATTCCCCTGGAAGAGAAGGAAGTAGTATCATATGCCAAAAGATATTTGCCTATTTTAAATCCACATTTTGTTAAAGTAATAACGGATAAAAACGAAAAAGTTATTGCATTTGTAATCAGTATGCCTGAATTAAGTGATGGTATCAGAAAAGCAAAAGGCAGATTATTTCCTTTCGGTTGGTTTCATATCCTAAATGCTGGAAAAACAACAAAACTGCTCACATTATTGCTGGGAGCGGTAGACCCTAAATGGCGCGGAAAAGGACTGGATGTAATTCTTGGCGTGCAGTTACTGAAAACTGCTGTCAATAAAGGATTACAGAATATCGACAGTCATCTTATTTTGGAAAAAAATACTATAATGCGCGCTGAATGTGAGCGTTATAATGGAAGTGTACACAAAAAATACAGGATTTTCAGCAAACCAATAACACAAAAGTAGTTTTGTCATCAAAACACTAACGCATTTTATTCAAGTTTTTACAGCAAAAATATTGCAGCGTCCAGAAATTTCTGGCTGTCAACTATTCAACTATCAGCTTAGTCCATTCTGGGCTGCTTCCTGCCCTTGCCTGAATAAAATACACTCCTGAAGCCAGATTCTCCAGATTTATTTCATCTCCGGTATTGACATTTCTAAACATTGCTATTTCCTGTCCCGAAAGATTGAATAACCGAATTTCAGAGAATCTCATCATTTCAGAATAACGAACTGTGAATTTACCTTTGCCAGGATTAGGGTAAAGGATAAAGGCTGATCTTTCATTGACATTTGTCTGCAAACCAACAGTAGGTCCTACCCTGATTCCTGTGATATAGAGTGGGTTACCTCTGAAACTAAAAGACTCAAAAGCGATCTTAACTTCTGTTTGACCAGCCCAGGGACTAATATCCAAAGTGATACAGTCAGCACCATAACCTCCACCACACCAGTCTGTTGGGACTTCCGGAAGGAATCCTTCAACCAATGGATGGGTAGCAAAATTTCCGCTTCCATTATCAGCATTCTGATAAAGACGCGTCCAGGACTGACCGCAGTTGTCTGAAATATAAACAATTAATGAATCAGAAACATCAGTTCTTCTGCGCGCATGTGCATGTTTAAAAGTAAGCTGCATCTGACTATAACCTCTTAAATCAAATGGTGGTGTAATCAAACGGTCTCGTTGTCCAACAGAACCAACATAGGTCATGAAATCAAGTTGAGCTGCGACAGTAGTTTCATTCAAACCACCAACCTGAGTCAGTTCCCATGTCATTTTATTATCCGGATTTACGATGGTCCAATAATTTTCATTGAAAGATTCAGACTCAAAATATTCAACAAAAGGAACATCTTTCCCTCCTACTCTTATGAAATTAAATTCAGTCAAATCAGCCTCTCCATTAAGATTAGCTGTAGTTAGTTTAACGGTATAATCACCGTACTCGTGAAAAACAACCTGTGGATTTTGGGAAAATGCGTCAGTACCATTTACAAATGATATGGTAGAAGGAATAATCTCCCACTCCCACTCTCGTGGCATATAAAGAGATTGGTCAAACAAACTAACCTGCTCACCAGTACAAATCAAATTTCTGTCTGCGACAAACGCAACTTCAGGCAATAAGGTTGAACTTACAGTTATAAAAGAATTTTTGGTGACAGTATTGGTTCCAAACTGATTCGTAACAGTTAAACTGACATTGAAAACACCTTCATTGTTAAATGTAATTCCAGCCGGATTTTGCGCTGTTGATTGATCCGGAGTACCGCCCTCAAAAACCCAGCTCCATTCCTGTGGGATTCCAATTGACTTGTCAGAAAAATTGATGCTTTCTCCGAGAGGTATCAAAGTCTCGTTTACAGCAAAATCTGCAACCGGCTCAAATGGAATACGCAAATAGGCCCACCATGTTCCCCATCGGTCACCAGATGAAGGAAGTTCTGCATACTGTTGAATGGTCCAAAAATCAACGCTGTTAACAGGATCAAGCATGGTTGCTGAATAATCGCCCCAACGATTTCGGCCACTGCCAAAAGTTTTGTAGTAAGGTGCTAAACCATCTATATACTGAAAAGGGGCGCGCGTAGTGTTAGGAGGGTCAAAATGAGCACGATAAGCATATCCACCACTTGCATACTGGTTGGCAGAGAAAATATTAAATCCGATTAACATATCTTCAAATTGATTCAAGGCAAGTGATGCAAATGCATACGACATCTCTCCTGTTGGATCATCGACCCGTCCATGTTGAATAATTTCGCCGGTCGGAGTGATATTCCACCATTGTATTGCAGCTCTTTGAGGATTGTTTGCAGGCAGAAAAACATGATGTGTTGCCCATAGCTTGTTGTTGCGAAAAACAACATTTTCCATTCTGTGGTCAACTGCGTTGATTTTTTCATTTGAGCCGAGCTGAGGCAAAAAGTCGCCATTATTGCCGACATAACCAGCCCATGGCTGTGGGATGCCTATATGGCCCGTTAAGGAAAACACAGGATTATTGATTTCGCCACTAACTTTGAACAAGCTGATATATCCCGTGCCCCCCTGATTGCCATCAGCAGAAGAAATCAGATAAACATTTTCTTCCTGAGCGTCGTATGTAACAGCAGGAACAAGTGTAAAACCCTGAGTTGTAGTAAAGCGATCAAATTGAGGAGTTGCTTCTCCGTTATACATTGCATGCTTATCGAATACATAAACGGTACTGTAAAAACCACCACCAAACATATTACCCGAAACAACAATCCAGTTTTTATTGAAGCCCATGCTCGGATAATCAAACCAAACAATATTGTCTGGGTCTGCTATATATGAATACAAGTACCATGTTCCGGTTGGATCTGAGGTTGCAGAAACTCCCATATAAATCCGGGAGCTGCCTGGCTGGCTTCCGGCACAAGTCACAAAAACCCATCTGTCATCTTCAAAATCGTATTGAATTTTTGGATCAAAAGTTCCGCTACCGGGCAAACTCGCCCAGAAAACACCTAATGAAACTGTTGATATTTCTGTTCCATCACGGTGTTGAATTCTAACCTGAGTGTTCAACGTAACCATCAAATGATCAGGTCCTGGAGCTCCATTCACGTCTGGTGGAATAGAATTACCAGTATCGTATAGTCCCATGAAAGTTGTATCAGGAGCAGGCGAGACTTCTTTCATCATTTGTGTATTATTTTGACCTGAAGGCTGGGAGCCTGTATAGAGAATTTTTTCGGGCTCAACTTCAAAAACCGGCTTGTAAATTACCGGATTTGGTTTTCTGAGTCGCATAAGCTCATACGCGCCACTTCTTTCTTCTTCAGCAATTATTTCCTTGAATTCAATTTCGGAAAAAGCTTCCGCAACTCCTCTATGATGCTTTTGCTGAGCCTCTTGCGATATTACAGAAATTTGTTTGATCAGCAAGATTGCCAACAGAACAAGGTAACGTAGTTTCATGTATTATAACTTTATGTAAAGTGCAAATATAGCATTAGTTTAAAAGGACGGGTAAAAGCTATCAATTGTTTTACCACATGAACAGCTTTTCACGTGAGTTCATTTGAAAAGAATAAATAAATCAGGACTCAATTACAGGAAAATCCTTTTTAAAAAAAGTCGATTTCCTTTAATTTTTAATGAATAATCAACTTCTTTGGAGCTATAGATTTGTGTTTGACTTCAACAAAATACATTCCTTTTACAAACCCTTCAGTACTGATTTCAGTTTCAGAAGCATTAACAATAAAGCGTTTAAGGATAATTCCTTGAATATCTCGAAAAACAATTTCACTGCCTACAGCTTGATCCGGTACACGGATTATGATATTCGAGCTTGCTGGATTTGGATACAATTGCATCTCACTAGAGGTTTTCTCTTCAGGGAAGATTCCGAGAAGTTGAGAAACATGCATATTTGACAAATAGAGATTGTTTCCAAAATGATTATAGGCTTCAAAACGAATTTTCAAACCAGAGATACCTGCATACTGGCTGATATCTATAATCGGGCAAGGAGCTCCGTAGGTTCCGGCACTGCACCAATCTTCTATTTGTTGCGGCACAAATGAAAGTGTAGTCGGAAATGTGGTTTCAAATATACCCTGACCGTTAGGACCATTTGAATAAACCCTTTCCCAGGTGATGCCACAATCAGTTGAAACGCTGACTCTCAATGAATCTTTCCTGTTATTTTTTTGGGCATAGGCATAATCAAAACTTATATATGCATTCTGCATTCCTTCAAGATTTAAAGGTGGACTTATCAGATAGTCTGTTCTAAAAAGGTAATTATAACTGAAGAAATTCATCCAGGCAGTTCGACTACCATTACCAAGTGTTTGTATTTCCCATGTTTTCAAACCATCCGGATTTTCAACTTCCCATCCAATTTCACCAAATGTGAGCACATCAAAACTTTGTTCGTAAGGCATTGAATATCCGCCTACAAGAATGTAATCATTCATCTCTTTTGAGGCATCGCCAACATGATTAGAAACAGTGAGTTTTACACTATATGCTGTATTCTGATTGAATTGTACGACCGGGTTTTTAGAGTATGAACTTGTTTCATTCAAAAAACTTACATCAGCAGGAATAAATTCCCAGTTCCATGTTGAAGGACAATTTTCTGATAAATCCTGCAACTCAACTACCATTCCTGCGCAACCAATCAGTTTTGATGCTTCAAAATTAGCTACAGGAGCTGCAGCAGCTGTGACAGTAATACAATCTGAACAAACCAAGGTGTCACTTCCGAGCGCGTTTGTCACTATAAGGTGTACATCAAAAACACCCTCATTTTCATACAAAATTCCGGTAGGGAATCTTTCATTTGAGAAGGCTGGATTGCCGCCTTCAAAAGTCCATGTCCACTCCTGCGGAATGCCCAATGTTTCATCATAAAAATCAACTGTACATCCAGCTGTCACAGTTACTAAAGACGATGAGAATGCGGCTGCCAAAGTTGAAAGATAGGGCGGAGAACTCCAAAGGCCTCTGCCATAGGTACCTGCTCTGATCAAATCACCTTCCGGACTTAAGGGATCATAAAAGATTTCTACCTCAGTCACTTTTACACTTGCCGGCAATCCATTGTTAAACAATATCCAGTCGCTCATTGAATTATCACGGTAAAAAACAGCAATATCTGTTCCCAGATAAAGCCCTTCGTTGCTGTTTTTGTAATAAGCGATTGAATTTATCTGGATACCTGAAAGGTTTGCTGTGATCTCTTGCCACGAAACGCCTTTGTCAATTGATTTAAAAATCCTGGTTTGTTGTGCTATATAAACAACATTTTCATCTGTTGGATGCGTTTCTATGGCTGTAATATTATTAACAGCCGGAAGATTTCCAGTTCTGTTAATCCAGTTTACTGACAGATCTTTTACGTTTTCTGAAAAATAAAGCTTGTTTCCGCTGGCAGCATAAATGATATTTGTATTTGCATAAGACTGGGCTAAAACATTGAAATTGCTTGTATTCATAGTGCTAACTTTCTCCCATTGAACATTTCCAACTGGTGAAGCTTTAATATTTGTGCTGCGCCAAATATTTTTAAAACCAATAAACATAACATTCCCATCATTATGATCGATGATAAATGGTGTAACCCAACCACCACTTTCTGTGATGCCATTTGTTTGTGAGCCAGCAATTTTACCATTGGAATTGTTGTTAAAATTCCGGAAAACATCTCCATAGTATAAGGTGTAATAACTATATCGCGCATCAAAAGGGTCGTAGGCACATTCCATTCCATCACCTCCTCCTACAGCAACCCAGTTTGATTCATTGATTACGGAAGTTCCATTGTCCTGGTAGCCGTTAATAACAAAATCTTTGTTTGTTGCACTTTGACCTATTTTGTAGGCCTGACTTATAACCAGTCCGTTTGAAATTTCAGTCCAGTTAACTCCACCATTATCTGACCAATAAAGACCCCCATCATTTCCAGCATAAAGTCTGTTATTTATAGGAGAATATTCCAGAACATGCAAATCAGCATGAACAGATTGAACGCCACATGCACCATACCAATGTGAGCGTATCGCCCAACTCAATCCACCGTTGGATGATTTAAAACAATTGACTCCACCACCGTATATTACATCAGCATTTGCAGGATCAACGGCCATATCAAGGTCATACCAGGCTTGTCCACCACTTCCGCCATTGCAATCCCAAGCCATTATATTGGGTGAGTTTGATCGCAATGTAAAACTTTCACCTGCGTTTTCAGACCTGTAAATACCTTTAAAAGAGTCAGAATTAGTAAGTAGAAAGTATACTATTTCAGGATTAGCAGCAGAAACACCTATCACTCCTCTGCTGCCGCCAGGAAGTCCATTAGAAACAGCCGAAAAACTGATTCCGTTATCAATGGATTTATAGAATGTACCACCAATTGCAGCATAAACAACATCCGGATTATCAGGTTTCAAAACAATTTCCTTGAAATTTCCGTTACGAGACAACATCCAACTTAAACCACCATTATTTGTACGAAAAACACCTGCGTTGGTAGCCGCCAGCATGATTTCTGAATTGACAGGATGTTGAACCATTCTGCCAACAGTCACATTTCCCATTCCATTGCTCCAGGGCTCCCAGGAAATGCCTCCATCAATACTTCGCCAGACCCCAAGTCCGGGAGCATCGCCGGCATCCCTGTCACCGGTACCGATGTATAGAACAGAAGGATTATTATAGTCGATGATAATCGATGAGATACCCAATGTTGGAAGATGATCTGTTAATACGATCCAATTCGTTCCATGATCATAGGAAACCCACAATCCCCCTGATGGTGCACCAACATAGATGATATCAGGATTTGACGGATGAAAAGCGATCGCATTAAGACGACCCAAACCACGATAACCGTTGTAGCCTGAGGGCACAGTGAATGGTCCGAGAGCAGTCCAGTCTCCATTAAGATTGCGTGTCTTACCATATTTTTGCAAGAAATCATTATAGGCCAAAATTTCTCTGTCGGGCGAAGGCCTGGTTCCATCCGGAGAAACGCGCTGACTCATCATGTATTCCCACCTTTTGAAAGGCTTAAACCCACTTCCTTTTGTTACTTCCCTTCCTTCCCAATAGGTTTCAAAAGCACGTTGAGTCTGAAAAAAATTAACTTTTTCATTTTGCATCATTTCAACCCAATAGGGGTTAACTGCTGTATCATTTGTTTGACTTAATGCCAAAAACGGATTGAAAAACACTAAAATGTATGCGAACAGCAATGCAATTCTGAGATGATTGAATTTATACATCAATTTATTTTTTATATAACACCTATTTTAATCAAGCAAAATTAGTACTTAAATTACTTTAATTGCCTTGACATTTCATAAAGCTGATAATTTTTGCAAAAATAACCTTTCAAATATTTCGTGCTTCAATTATCCTGTTAAGAAAGCCATAAAAAATTGCCCTGGCATCAATGAAATTGAGCTCCCAAAAACCAAATGCACCTCCGAAAGTCAAAAAACTTTACCTTTGGCGACTATTTTGTATACTTTTTGATTATAAAATTGCTATAATATAAACTATAACTCATTTATTATTAATAACTTGTAAAAAATGAAGTACATCAACACTGTCATTACGGGGACTGGAAGTTTTATCCCATCACGTGTCATCAGCAATTCAGATTTTTTAAAACAGATATTTTTCGAAAAGGATCACAGCCTGATTGATAGCCCCGGGGAAGAAGTAACCAGAAAATTTCGGGATATTACAGGAATTTATGAAAGAAGGTGGGTAGATGAAGACATAAACAATTCAGATATTGCTGGTATAGCAGCTGAGAAAGCAATTCTGGATGCAGGTATTGATCGCGAAACTATTGACCAGATTATCGTTGCTCATAATTTTGGAAACGTAACAAAAGACAGCATTCAAACTGATATTGTGCCAAGCATAGCATCAAGAGTGAAACATTTGCTTGGAATTAAAAACCCATCTTGTGTAGCTTATGACATTGTCTTTGGCTGTCCTGGCTGGATTCAGGGAGTCATACAATCCCATGCTTTTATTCAATCCGGCATGGCCAAACGTTGTCTTGTTATTGGAAGTGAAACACTTTCACGGGTAGTTGATGTTTATGACAGAGATACGATGATTTTTAGCGATGGAGCCGGCGCTACAATTGTTGAAGGCATTGAATCCGATGAGAAAAAAGGATTGCTATCGTATGCAAGCGTTTCACATACCGAAGAAGAAGTTGGATACCTGTATCATGGCAAATCAAATTTTCCTGACAGTGATCCAAAGATCGGTTATATCAAAATGAATGGCCGTAAAATTTATGAATATTCGCTCACTCAAGTGCCTTCAGCAATGAAAGTTGCAATGGATCGATCAGGCATTGACATCGAAGAAATAAAAAAAGTATTAATCCATCAGGCCAATGAAAAGATGGATGAAGCGATAGTTCAGCGTTTTTACAAGCTCTATAAAGTGAAAGTGAGCACAGCTGAGAAAATGCCGATGAACATTCAAACACTGGGCAACAGCTCTGTCGCAACAGTTCCCACATTGTATGATATGATTCTGAAAAATCAACTCGAAGGTCATCAGATTAATGAGGGTGATGTTGTAATTTTTGCATCAGTTGGTGCTGGCATGAACATTAACGCATTTGTTTATAAACAGTAAAAATGCTTTATCTGATTGGCTAAAGGCTAACCATAAATTCGAAATTTTTCAGTATCATTGTATTAGAATTTTTTAAGTCTATTACCTAAATATCTTTTAACGCCCGGAATTACGTTTTACCAGTTAAGAATTAAGTTTCTGGCATATTTTAAACTCTGGTTACCGGTTGTTTTTAGACTGAGTATTTTTGAAACCAAAATAAAATGAAAAAGCGTGTTTTAGTTATTGGAGCCAGCCCAAAACCACATCGGTTTTCGCATATGGCAATTAAGAAACTGCTTCAAAACAATCATGAGGTTTTTGCAATTGGGAGCAGAGAAGATTTTGCAGCAGGCATTCCAATTCAAATTGGATTTGAAGGTATTGAAAACATTGACACGATAACACTTTACATCAATCAGGGAAATCAGAAACCAATTGAAAAGTCAATCCTTGAATTAAAGCCAAAAAGAATTATTTTCAATCCTGGCACCGAAAACAGCGGCCTTGCTTCCAAAGCCAAAGAGCTGGGAATTGAAGTAGTTTCAGACTGCACTTTGGTTATGCTTGGACAAGGTTCATTCTGATAAAATCACACAAGACATTTTTTGTTATTTTTGCACACTTAAGTTGTCATTTACAGCGTTATTTTCGAATGAGAAATATTTCTAAAAGACAGACTTTCATGTCAAAATTTATAAAACTGGTATTTATCACTGTATTTGCCATTCCCGGATTGGCTCATTCACAAATTGATTGTTTAATTACAGTTGATAGTGATATCCCAGTCTGCCATGGTCAAACAGTAACTTTATCAGTTGCCAAAGGGGAAAATAATGTGTACTTATGGAGCCCCGGAGGCGAAACAACTTCATTCATAAAATATAAAGCCGCCGAAACTACAACTTTCACAGTTACTGTTACCGATACTATTACGGGTGAAGCATGTTATAGCGCTCCTTTTGTCATTGAAGTGTACCCATCCTTTAAAATTTCGTTTGAACAGATGCAGCTTACCTGCACCAATGGTGATAA
Organism: Bacteroidota bacterium; assembly: GCA_018336075.1. Classification (GTDB taxonomy): domain Bacteria; phylum Bacteroidota; class Bacteroidia; order Bacteroidales; family F082; genus JALNZU01. The sequence goes on along the minus strand of JAGXRB010000261.1, from coordinate 45,477 downwards.
TGATAACGGAAATACTGCTATGATAAAAGCTACTGCATTGGGCGAGTCAGGACCATATATTTACGAATGGAATGTAAGGCCTACGCAGATTGCTCCTTCAAACCCTTCGCTTGCAATTGGTCTTAAAGCGCATCAGAAGTATTTCATCAATGTAACTGATGTTAATGGTTGCTCCAATAGCGATTCTGTTTATACAAAAGCCTTCTCCAATGCCACCGTTGAAATATCAACAACGCCAGACACAGCCTATATTCAAAACCCATACGTTACCTTTGAATTTGAGAATCTATCCATCGACACCGTTCAAATCGTAAGTCATTTTTGGGAGTTTGGTGATAATAGTCCCAGATCAGTTATTGACGCACCGGTTCATGTGTATACTGAAGTAGGCGATTACCAGGCATATCTGACTGTATACAATCAGCAAGGTTGTGACACAGTTTATTTCAAAGAAGTAAAAGTATTGCCCATAAAACTTCAGATACCAAACATCATTACTCCCAATGGAGATAATATAAATGATGTTTTTATCATAACCGAAGCTCCTGCAAGTGATGGTGAACCAGGTGTTGATCTGAAAGCAGTTTCAACATCAGGTGGAATCAAACCGCTGTCGGCCTACTACAAAAGAACTACTTTGGTTATCTTTAACCGTCAGGGAAGAAAGGTATATGAATCCAGCAATTATAATAATGACTGGGGTGGAGATGGCCTGAAAGATGGCGTATATTTTTACGTTCTTCAATGCGAAGGTTTTAAAAGCAATGAAGTTTACAGAGGCTCGGTTACAATCATGGGTAGCAGTAATTGATTAATTTTTTAAACCTGACAAATAAAATCATAGTTTTGCCATATGAATAAAAAAATGATCCGATTTATAGCTTTTTTTGCTTTGACACTGTTTTTTTCTTGCCAGAGTGAACAAAAAAGCATTCCTGCCAACCTTGTCAATAATCCAAAGTCAGCATCAGGCATCCAAAGTACTGATGTGCCTCAAATTACATTTAATAAAGTTGAACATGATTTTGGCCGTCTCATTCAAGGAGAACAGGTCATTCATGTTTTTAAGTTTACAAACACAGGTTCGTCTGACCTACTTATAAGTAAAGTAAGCGCAAGCTGTGGGTGTACTGCAAGCAAATATACCAGAGATCCTGTAAAACCAGGTCAGGAGGGCAAAGTAGAGATCACTTTCGATTCAAATGGGCAACGCGGAATTCAAAATAAAACGATTACAGTTCTCACAAACGGAATCCCGCAAATGACAACATTAAGAGTTAAAGCTCAAGTAGTTACAACAGAATCTTATTAATTAAACATATTATGGATATTTTAAACATTTTACTTTTTTCTCCGCCTGCTGAAGGGCAAGAAAGCGGAGGCCTGCTTTCATTTTTACCACTTGTATTGATTATGGTGGTATTCTATTTCTTTTTCATTCGTCCGCAAATGAAAAAAGCAAAGGATCAACGCGTTTTTCGTGAAGCCTTAAAAAAAGGTGATAAAGTCATCACTATCGGAGGCATCCATGGAAGAATTGCTGAAGTGAAAGAAACAACCGTTCTGCTCGATGTTGAGGGCGGAAATAAACTTCTCCTGGAAAAGAGTGCTATTATTTCTGATAGTGCTCAGGTTGGACTGGCTAAATAAAACTTAAGCCGGAATTTATTCCGGCTTTTTTATTCTCTTTTAATATGGTAGGAATTCACAAGTCAAGTACACTGCAGGTAAATATCAAAAAAAGGAAGCGTCTTGTTGTATTTTTTCTTTTTCTGTTATTTTCTTCATTGCTTTGGCTTCTTATTAAGTTGTCTTCTTTCTACACGCTTGGCTTCGATGTTCAACTGAAAATCGTCGACCCACCTGCTGATATTTGGATCAGTGATGAAGCTTCAACTCATAGCCTGAAAGCCATTATTAATGCAAAAGGATTTCAACTGATTAAGATTAGTTATTTCAGCAAAAAACCTGTTGAGATAAAAATACCGCTTTCTACTGTTCCTTTCAGAAAGCAAAATCAACATACTTATTATATTAACACACTGAATATCAAAGAATTTATAACTGCTGATTTTGGAATAAGTGAGAATGATATCAGTTTTAGCGAAAATGAAATAAATTTTAATGTCGAACCTATATTCAGTGCAATAATTCCTGTTTCACTTGCTCACGATTTTCATTTTAAAGACCAATTTGGGCAATATGGCGACATAAAACTAAATCCCGAAACTGTGGAAGTCTTTGCACCCAAACATATCCTTGATACGCTTACATTTGTTACAACAGAACTTATTGAAAAGAAAGGAATATTGGAGAGTTTTTCGGGTACGGCTAAAATTGTTTTCGATGAAAATAAGTTCAGACCTCTAAATAAATACATTGACTATGAGGTAAATGTAGAGAAATTCACAGAATCTAAAGTCAAAATTCGTGTTCAAAAACCGGCTAAGCCACTGTTGAAAGTCTTTCCGGATCATGTTGAAATTTTCTATAATGTTGCAACAAAGGACTTTGACAAGATCAACACAGAAGAATTTATCGCTGAAATTGACACAAACGGTCTTTTCGACCGAAAGCAATTCTTGAACATACGTGTAATGAAAATGCCGGTTGAAGTACAAATAAACCGTGTTTCACCTGAACGTGTTGAATACTTGATTTTAAAGAAATGATTAAGGTTGGCATTACAGGCAACATAGGGAGTGGCAAAAGCTTGATATGTTCAATATTTGATCGATTGAGCGTTTCTGTTTTTTATGCAGATAATGAAGCCAGAAAACTATATTCGAATGCCAACATCAAAAAAACAATAAAATCACATTTTGGTGAAGAATTATTCGATGAGCACGATAATTTGGTAACATCACTTCTTGCGGAAAAAATCTTTACCAACAATGAAGACCTGAGTTTTGTGAACAGGATCATTCATCCGGCTGTCAGAGAAAGGTATACTCAATGGCTTGAAATGAAAAACAAGGATTTCTACACATTGTATGAAGCAGCTATTCTTTTTGAAACCGGCTATAACAAAGATTTTCAAAAGATAATTTTTGTTTCAGCGCCTGAAGCATTACGCTTTAAAAGATTGATCGCAAGAGATAAAAGCGAACCAGAACTAATTAGAAAGCGGATGCAAAACCAATGGCCTGAATCTCAAAAAATTCATTTGGCTGACTTTGTAATAGTTAATGATGGCAAAACACATTTGATTCCACAAGTGATTGATATTCACAAGAAAATTACTGCAATGTCTGCCCAATAACTTAAAAAACAATTCGCAGGCTTCAAAGCATTTTAGATTAAGAAAATCAAAAGGCTAGCATCAAGTCCCATTTTGGGAAAATTTATTCCCATTTCGGGAAAATACCGAATAGGCATTCTATATTCAGGCACTCTTCAGTCCTCCATACTCTAAAACACCCGAAAAAGAGTAAAAATTATTCAAAACATTTAAAATCATTAAAGTCTACACTTGCCTGATTGGCTTTAAATAATTGAATAAATCAAGTCTTTTGAATGAACATCTATATGCTCGTTGATTCAAAAAAAATGCATATATATTTGATATATAATTATTTACGAATATGCATTTACAAGTTAGACCATCGGATTTGATAGGTTTCAAACTCCTGAATTTTAATTCCTGATCAAAGACCATTTCACGAAACATGAGATATTTGATTTTCTAAACGAGGTGATGACCTATCTGCTTTTTATCAAAAAAAAGAATTTCCGAAAATCAATTCTGATTCAAAATGCATTCTCCAATTGAACACTTTTCAAAAAAAGACTTCAGGAATTATTCTTATAAATTTATAATTGCCTTATTTTCAGTACTTATTTTACTTATTTACAATTTGAAGTTTTTATAAGACCTAAAAAATGGATTTTTATAACAAAAAATCACTCTTCTTACTTTTGGAAAAAGATTATCAGAATATTTATATCAAAAAATAATTTTTTCCATACTGGCATTGGGTTCCAGCTAATTGACTGATTAGATGGTATAATGTTTGATGATTAACATCTTGTTAACAGTATTTAACGATTAAAAGTCAATCGATACAGATGAGAAAGATTTCCACCATAATGTTTTCAATATTGTTTTACTTTTTCATTGCTTACATCTCAGTAGGTCAAACTAATCTAGACATATCTTCAAGCTTTCCGGAAAAGGAACAGCCTTTGAATTACAAAATAAGATTAGATATTGACCGATTAAAACATCTGCAACCAATTGAACAGTCCGAAAGAAACCTGAATTATTTTCCAGATACAGTTATAGTTTATTCGGTTAGTCAATATCCTCGTCTTTACAAATATTTATATTCAGAAAAAGGTGAACGGCTGATAACTTTTATAAAAGAATTTAAAAATAATGAATGGGCTCATCAATCTTATGAGAATTGTACATATGATGAATTTGGCAACCTACTCACATCTACATGGCAAAATTGGCAAAACGGTGGTTGGGTCAACACCACCAAATCCATCTATACATATACCGCCAACAGAAAGATTTTGACCTTTACGAGTCAAGTCTGGAACGGTTCCTCTTGGGTCAACAACAATAAAACAACAAATTCTTATGACGTAAGTGGAAACACAGTTGCAATATTGAAGGAAACATGGATATCAAGCAGCTGGACAAATGTTTCTTTTGAATTATACAATTATGACTCAAGCAACAACAGGCTTACAGGATCGCGTCAGGTTTGGATAAATGACAACTGGTTTAACGATCAGCAATACACATGGACTTACGATGCCAACAACAGCATGCTTACCAGCATCATTGAAAATTGGTCCGATGGTGGCTGGACGTTTTTTTATAAAGAAACATACATATACAACACCTCCTATCAACCCATTCAAATAACCGGGCAATTGTGGAATGGTTCTGTCTGGACATTTAGCGAAAGATACACTTATACCTATAACATTCTTGGCTTTGTAACAATGGCTGTTGGTGAGCTTTGGGAAAACAACCAATGGGCCTTTTTTGAAAGAGGTCAGTACGGACATAATAATTTTGGAGGAATTCAATCCTCACTTCGTGAGTTGTGGCTATCCAACAATTGGATAAATGTAAACTTGAGTAATAACAGTTATGATGAAAATGGAAACGCTTTGGGTTGTGACCTCTACCACTGGGACGGAAATTCATGGATTCAGAATCAGGATGGAGTCATTAATGTATATTATTCCTTCAGCATCAATTCAATGGATGTATTTGGCTATAAGGCGATGGCAAAATATACCTCAATACAGGTAGGATTTCAAGATATAATTTTGGACAAAAAACTTAATTTAACATTAAGCCCGAATCCTGCAAATGATATAGTTCTCCTTCATTTTGAGTTATCGGATGACGCTGAAACAGAAATAAATATTTATAACAACACAGGTATTAAAGTGCTTGAAGTTTATAAAAACAAGATGAATAAAGGTAAAAAAAATATTGTCGTAGCTGTCAATAATCTACCTTCTGGGATTTATATCGTTCGCTTAGCAGCAGGAAAACAAACAAAACATGAAAAATTACTGATAACGAAATAAACAAAATTCTGAATATTAAAACAATTTAAACTCTATTATTATGAAACATTTATTACACCTTAAGATTATTTCATTCATTGCTGTAATACTTATTACAATCAACATGAATGTTCTTGCTCAGCATCCGACACCTTATATTCAAGTGATTCAACCGAGCGAGGCAGGAATAGAATGGATTATCGGACAAACTTACTTGATTTCCTGGACTGACAATCTTACACAACCCGTATTAATTGAATTAGCTAATTACGGTGTTACAACTCCAACTTTTACAACAATTGCCCCATCAGTTCAGGGTTCAACATATAGTTGGACAATTCCAAATACTGTGCCTGAAGGAAATAATTTCAAAATTAATATTTGGAGTACAGTAAATACTACCCTTTTTGATGCCAGCAATAACTTTTTTAAAATTAAACTAAATGCTGCAGAATCCTTTATTAAGGTTGAGCAACCCAGTCTTCCTAACATCACCTGGGTTAGAGGAACAACAAATTTAATTTCATGGACACACAATGTCTCCGGACCTTTCCTTATTGAATTGGCAAATTATGGTGTTACAACTCCAACTTTCACAACACTGGCAAGCAATGTAACTGGTTCTACATGGGCTTGGTCTATACCTTCAGATCTACAAGTTGGCAGTCAATATAAAATCAATGTTTGGGGAGGTGCTAACAATTCGCTTGTTAGTCAAAGTGTCAACGAATTTACTATTGCTGCTCATGCACCTGGAGGTTCAATTAACGTTCTGCAGCCAAGCGCATTAAATATATCATGGTTAAGAGGATCTTCTTATCTCATTTCTTGGAATCCAACTGTTCCTGGTCCTTTTAATATTGAGTTAGCTAATATGAATGATCCTAATCCTAACAATCATACTTATCACATGATTAAAACCGGAGCTGAAGGTTCAACATGGGTATGGTCGATTCCAGAAAACACTTTCCCAACTGGAAGTAAGTATAAAATTATTGTTTGGGGAAATGGCAACACTATTCACGGTTCAAGTCAAAACTATTTTGCACTTGCAGATTATCCGGTAGGTGGAACCATTACTGTAATGCAACCAAGTGAACAAGGAATTACATGGTTAAGAGGAACATCTCAACTTATTTCTTGGAACCCGACAATCCCTGGACCATTTAATATCGAATTAGCCAATTATGGTGTTACAACTCCTACTTTTAATATGATTAAAACTGGAGCTGAAGGTTCAACATGGGTTTGGTCAATTCCAGAAAACACTTTCCCAACTGGGACACAATACAAGATAAATGTATGGGGTTCAAATAATACAATTGTAGGCTCAAGTACACACAACTTCGCATTAGCTGACTTTCCAGCAGGAGGTTCTATTGAAGTTCTTCAGCCAAGCGTTGCTAATATCAAATGGCTTAGAGGTACTTCTCATCTAATATCATGGAACCCAACTATTCCGGGTCCGTTTAATATTGAATTAGCCAATTACGGTGTTACAACTCCAACTTTTCATATGATTAAAACTGGAGCTGAAGGTTCAACGTGGGTTTGGCCGATACCCGAAACAACTTTCCCTCTTGGAACACAATACAAGATAAACGTTTGGGGAAGCAACAATACAATAGTGGGTTCTAGCGCAAACCATTTCTCTCTTGTTGACACCGAAGGTGGCACAATTGATATCCATCAACCAAATGGTGGCGAAACACTATACAAAGGAATTCCTTACCTTATTTCATGGATTGATAATGTTCTTGAACCAGTAAATATCGAATTATACAGATACGACGACTTTAATGTTCATACACAGACTTTTACTATAGAATCGGGTGTTGTCGGAACTACTACTGTCTGGAATGTACTGAGTACCTATCCAACTAGTTCAAAATACAAAATCAGAGTATTTAGTTCAGTATCCGGGACAATTCAAGATTTAAGTAGCAACTACTTCACCATCACCGACCTTCCGCTTACTTTCACTATTTATCCAAATCCGGCCAATGATTATTTCACTGTTAAATTTGACGAAAAAGCTAACGAAACATATACAGTTCAACTATTTAACAGGCTAAATTTACCAATGCTAACAAGAACTGTTAATGCTGAATCATTGAAGGAATACAGAATCTCTACAGCTGACTTGCCAAATGGCGTTTATTTCCTGACTATTTCATCCGATAAAACCAAAAATACCCAGAAGATAATAATTCAGCATTAGTCGTTTTCATTGAATAATTACTTCGGCTCCTTTGCTCAATGGCAAAGGAGCCGTTTTATTTTGCGCACATTCCAAGCACTTTCCAGAATCCATCGGTCTCATTTTTCAAGTCTGAAGTTCAAGCAATAACCAAAGAATTATCCAAATCTTGTCATCCTTCCAATTTTGACACACATAATTAGCCCATCTTCACAAGAAGTAATTTTATAATTCATTGGATATATTGACTTTAGATTTTCCCGGTATGTGTAATCAGGAAACTTCACGAGAAATCTTCAACTATTAAGCACAGTTTTTCAATTTGGGAATTTTCTGTCCTATTTTGGGAATTTTGATCTCTGAATACTCAATACAGTAGCTTACCTATTTTATTTGTTTGGAGGATTATAGCAAAGACGGTACAATATTTGCTAAGCACAACTCTAACTAGCATTAGAGTACCTGATTAAGGGTTTGATAAATATAAATAACAGTGAAGGTGAACAAAGTATTTTTTACATTTTTTAGTCTTATTTTAATTCTGAACTTATCGTCAGAAGCTTCAAATTTTGTTCCTAACAAAGATATTTCGTTTCATTCAAACAATGAAATTTACTACAACGCAGAGCTTACATCATCACTTTCAAATCAGAATTCAAGTTTAAAAATCAAATTAGATATAAGAAGACTTGCCAATCTTCAACCAAAATCTGTCGGGCAAAGGAATATTTATCATTTTCCAGATTCGATAATGATTTACTCAGTTGGACAAAATCCCAAACGTTATATTTATTTCTATTCGCAGCAAGGAAATCACTTATCTACCTTAACACAGTCGCTTCAAAACAATCAGTGGACAAACTCGGCCATCGAAATGAGCACCTATGATAGTTTTGGACGTAAAACCACTTCTACCTGGCAGGTTTGGCAAAACGGTAATTGGCAAAACACAGCCAAATCCACTTTTACACATAACGCAAACGGAAATATTTTGACTTATATATCACAGTTATGGAATGGATCTGTTTGGGTGAATTCAGACAAAGTAACAAACTCCTTTGACATCAATGGCAACAGAGTGGCCTTCTTGACAGAAAAATGGATTTCTGGCAGTTGGACGAATCAAGCTTATGAGCTTTATTTTTACGACCAAACCAGCAATTTGATTTCCGGAACACGTCAAATTTGGGCTAACAGTTTATGGATCAATGATCAACAGTATGCTTATGTTTACGATGCAAATCGAAATCTGCTAAATTTAACCATACAAAGTTGGGTTAATGATAGCTGGACAAATTTTTACAAGGAGTCATATATTTACAATATGTCCAACAAACCCGTTGAATACATAGGACAATTCTGGCAAAATAACAATTGGGTATTTGCAGAAAAATATGCTTACAGTTATGATGCTTTGGGTTTTGTTCAAACAGCTATTGGTCAGGCTTGGGTATCAAATCAATGGGTAAATCAGGAGAAAGGACAATTTTCATACAATAATTATGGCGGTGTGGCAACTTCGCTACTCGAATCATGGGTGAATAATTCATGGTTAAATAATTCACTCCTGAATTACACTTACGATGAAAACGGAAATGCAATTACCTCTGATTTATATAGCTGGAATGGCAGTACATGGGTTCAAAACCAGGATGGGCTGCTCGAGCTTTTTTATTCCAACAGCATAAATTCAATATATTTTGTTGGTTATAAAGCATCTGCAAGCTATACATCTATGCTGGTGCGTTTGGATTCTCAAGAAAGTATTTCTGTTGATTTTAAAATGCATCCCAATCCTGCAAAGGATAAAGTAAACGTTGCCTTTAGTTCTGTATCTCCAGAAAAAGTCGTAATTAATTTGATTAGTAGCACAGGCACAATTCTCAACAGGTTATATGATGGTTATATTTCTAAAGGTGAATCATCTTTTGATCTTTCAACTTTCAATTATCCTCCAGGGATTTATTTAGTACAATTCATATCCGAATCATATTCAGAAACTAAGAAATTAATAATCAAGTAAATATACTAAGCAAATAAAAATAGAAACAATTTTAAACTAATACACATGAAACAACTATTACACTTCAAAAGCTATGTATTTCTTACATTTTTGCTTTTTGCATTAAATGGAAATCTGGCAAGCCAACCCTTTGTTCAGGTTCTTCAGCCCTCAGAAGCTAATATCTACTGGGAAATTGGTTCAACCAAACTGATATCATGGAACAGCAACTTTACTCAGCCCGTTAAAATTGATCTCTACAAAAATGGAGTATTCCATTCACCAGTAGTTGCTTCAACCACAGGCTCTACCTACGGTTGGCTTATTGACCCGCTTCTTCTGGAAGGTAATGATTATTCAATAAGGGTCACCAGCACAGTAAATGCAAGCTTTTACGCAGAAAGTACAAATCATTTTTCATTGGTTTTATCGCTTCCCGGCTCATACATACATGTTGAGCAGCCAAACACTTCAGGGATCAATTGGTTTCCGGGAACTGACAACCTAATTTCCTGGAATAGCAATGCTTCCGGGTTATTTAATATTGATTTAATCGATGAAATTTTGCTTACAACTACTTCTATAGCTAGTAACGTTGGAAACTCAACTTTTATCTGGTCAATTCCTGCATTATTTCCAAACGGAGAAAACTACAAAATCAAAGTTTCGAGCGTTTCAAATCCTGGTGTTTTTGATCTCAGTGACAATCCATTCTCCATTCTGATAACGCCTTTAAATTCAACTATTGAAGTTTTGCAGCCAACAGCTCCAGGTATTAGCTGGCTAAAAGGTTCTTCCTACCTTATTTCATGGATTGATGATGTTCCCGGTCCGGTAAACATTGAACTTTACAGTTTGATTCCATTTACGGTTGCAAGTGACGATGCTTCAGATTATGCACCCTGGATTAGTGGCGCTGATGAAGGAAACGGTTTTGGTCCATGGGTTATAACTTCTGATGCACCTACTGGAACAGCTGAAGCTTTCCTTGGAGATCCATCTTTATCATTTATCAATGGCATGGACAATCCTTCTTTTGGAATCGTTGCCTATTCAGCTGTTTCTGATCTGAACAATTACATTTATGCAGACAATACCTTTGATACCCCGTTAGAAGTCGGTAGCACTTTCAGCTTTGACTGGGGTATTAGATGGTCAAGCGGTTCAAAAGGATTTAAAATTTATTCAGGTGGTGTTGGAGCAAACGAGTTAGTTCACGTATCTATAGAAGGTATTACAAGTGAAATAAAAATCAATGGTGCGACAATGTTTCTAAACAACGGTGCTCCACTTTCACAAGCTATGAACCTCAACTTTGAGTTTATTTCTGAAACCCAGTTAAGAGTTTTTGGAACTGGCCGTGATGGTTTTGAGACCTTTGACCAGATTATTGCAGTGTCTGGGGCTCCAGATTCTTTCAGGTTTTACTCCAAAGGACAATTAGCTGACAATTATCTGAACAGGATTAATTATTTCGATAATTTCAGGATCAAGAAACATACGATGGATATTGCATCTGGTGTCGTAGGGTCGACATTTGTTTGGGCAATTCCTTCAGGAATCACAGCAGCAAATTCTAACTATAAGATCAATATCTGGGATGAAACAGAAACAATCCTTGGGCAGAGTTTGAATTATTTTTCAATTGTCAACAATCTTCCCGGAAGCTACATAACAGTTTTACAACCCTCGGATAATGGTATAACATGGATCAGAGGATCTTCTTATCTTATTTCATGGATTGATGATGTTCCCGGACCAGTAAACATTCAGCTTTATAAAAATGGATCACATCATGCTACTTTAGCCAGCAATGTAGTTGGATCAACCTGGGTTTGGAATATACCTGCATTCACTTATGCAGTGGGTTCCGATTATAAAATCAGAGTTGTTGCAAGCAATGGCGGTGTTTCAGATCAGAGTGATTACAATTTTGCACTGGCTGACTTCCCTACTGGTGGCACAATTGAGGTTTTGCAACCAAATGTAAGCGGCATTAAATGGCTTCGCGGATCTTCATACGTCATTTCCTGGTTACCTGATTTCTTGTCTGGTCCATCAAATATTCAATTGTGGAAAAATAATGCATTCCATGCAACGCTTGCATCAGGTGTTGAAGGTACAACCTGGGTTTGGAATATTCCTGCACTCACCTATCCTTTGGGTACTGATTATAAAATAAGGGTTTACACCAACAATAACACTGTTTACGGTGAAAGCGATTTCAATTTTGAATTAGCTGATTCTCCAGGTGGAACAATTGAAGTTCTGCAACCAAATGGTGGTGAGTTCCTTTACAAAAACACTGCTTATTTGATTTCATGGATCGATGACATACCAGAAGCTGTAAACATTGAATTGCTCAGATATGATAACTTTAATGTACATCAACAGACTTTTCCTATAGCCACTGGTGTTGTTGGAACAACCCACATATGGAATGTGTTAAATGCCTATCCTACTAGTTCATATTACAAAATCAGGGTATTCAGTTCAGCTTTAGGAACAATTGAAGATTTTAGCAACAACTATTTCACCATTAGCGATCTTCCTTTAACTTTCTCGGTTTATCCAAATCCTGCCAAAGATGTTGTCAATATAAAATTTGATGATTTAGCAAATGAAACCTTCACAGTTGAACTGACTGACAGATTCAATCTGCTTGCAGCAGCACCAAGAACTATTGACGCTGCATCGATGAAGGAAATGGCGATATATACTGCCGAATTACCGAATGGGATTTACTTCCTAACCATCACTTCTGGAAAAACCAGAACTACACAAAAGGTAATGATTCAAAGATAATTTGCAGCAAAGCAATTAAAAATCATCCCCGGAGTATTTTATTACACCGGGGATGATTTTTTTAATTCAATTTACAACTATCATCATTTCAATATTTTAACTGGTTTTCTAAAGAAAAGAAAAACAGTTTTAAATAAAAAAAACGTTTAACTTATCTATTAAAATCACACTTGAGTTTATTTATTCAAATAAAATTGTATATTTGCACTCATTTTTGAGTTTTGCACGACAATAAATATCTATCTTAAAATGAGCAAGAACGCCTTTATTCAGTATGTAGAAGACCAGGTTGCAGTTAAAGAACTGCCAACTTTCAAGCCTGGTGACACAATCACGGTAACCTATAAAATCATCGAGGGAAACAAAGAACGTTTACAGAAATTTCAGGGCGTTGTCCTGCAACGTGTAGGCGGTGGACCAACAGCAACTTTCACAGTTAGAAAGATTTCAAACAACGTTGGAGTTGAAAGAATTTTCCCGGTATCTTCACCTTTTATCGAAGAAATTGAAGTTAATAAGTTAGGTAGAGTTAGAAGAGCCAGAATTTTCTATCTCAGAAACCTACGCGGTAAGAAAGCGAGAATTAAAGAAGCCCGCCGCTAAAAGCTTTTGTTTAGACATTGATAGTCCTGATGAAAATCAGGACTATTTTTTTTTAAACGATTGTCTTATAGATATTTGAAAAGAATACCTTTATGAATCTATGAATTGTTAGCTGTTGCAATTCTTTGTCTGATTATCTCAAAACAGGCAATACCTGCTGCGACCGAAACATTCAATGATTCGATGCTACCCAACATTGGGATTTTTAAACGTAAATCAGCCATTTTTAAGTAAGCCTCAGAGATACCCGTTTCCTCCGATCCCATTAGAAGCGCTACAGGGCCATTTAAATCAGCATCCCAAAGCAGGCCGTCAGACTTTTCTGTTATAGCGGCAATTTTAAGTCCACTCTTCTTTAAGAAATCAATGGAGGTTTTCAGGTTGTCTTCACGGCAGATATTAATTCTGGTGAGTGCACCTGCAGAAGTTTTAACTGCATCGGCAGTTATAAGAGCAGAACCTCTTGTTGGAATCAAAATAGCCTGAACACCTGAAGCTTCTGCAGTACGCGCTATGGCACCAAAATTTCTAACATCAGTAATCTTATCCATTATGATAATAAAAGGGGTCTCCCCTGCTTCAAAAAGCATCGGAATTAAGAATTCGATCTTTTGGTAAACTACAGGTGAAATAAAAGCCACAACACCCTGATGGTTTTTTCTTGTTAAACGGTTTAACTTTTCCATAGGAACCAACTGGTAAGGTACCTCATGATTTTTTGCAAGTGTTAAGATTTCTAATATCTGTGGCGACTTTGTTCCATTTTGAATCAAAATTTTTTCTATTTCCATTCCAGACCTGAAGGCTTCAATCAAAGGCCTTGTTCCAAAAATCATATCTTGCCTGTCTCTTTCAGTTTGCATAAATAAAAAAGCTAAAATTATTTGCCAAAAATAAGCTTAAAACTTCAGGACAGAGTACTTCTTTGGTATGTTGCTCAAAATTTAGTTCCAGAGTGTAATATCGAATTTTTTCAATAAAAAGTAACAGATTGATTGTATCTTTACTTTTGGGAATTATTAAACCAAGAGTTATGAAAGCATTTCTGGCACTCATTATAGTACTTACTTCCTTTCAGGGAATTTCGGTGGCTCAGGTAAACAGACCTTCTGAACCTATTTCCTCAAAAAAGCTTACAAATGATTTTATTGATGCGGCAATGATGTATCCAAAAGAGGATTATGATAACAAAAAAGAAGGCAAGGTGAAGGTGCAATTCAAGGTAAATATCGATGGAAATTCAACTGACTTCAAAATTATCAACCCACAATCCGATGCAATGAATGAGGAATGCATCAGACTTGTAAGAAAAATTTTATGGAGGCCGGCCATTAAAAACGGCAACCCCATAGCATCAGAGCAAACCTACGAGATACAATTTAACATCAAACATTACAATAAGATTGTTAAATCAAGAGGATACCACAAAATTGAATCAGACCAGCAAAACCTTGATAATTCTGGAAAAATATATAAATTTGCCGAGCTTTTTATAAAACCCCAGCCTTTGCTAAAAGACGAATACAAAAATTTGAACCACTTTATTCAGAAAAGCCTGAAATATCCTGATGCTGCATATGCTGCCGGAATTCAAGGAACAGTGAAACTTGACTTCGTGATTGAAGAAGATGGAATAGTTTCAAATTTGCGTATTGATCAAAGTGTGGGCGGTGGTTGCGACAACGAAGCCATAAGAATTCTTCAAACATTAAGATGGAAACCTGGAAAAATTGAAGAACTCGCCGTTAGAAGCCATAATAGTTTCAATGTAACATTCCGGATTTCGGATCATCAGCAACATGCCATACCAAACAGGCAATCAAGTGGATTATAAACTCTAAACTTAATAAATTATATGAAAAAACAATTATTATTTTCTCTGATTTTCTTATCGAATGCAGTTCTAGCTTTTTCACAAGTAACTGCTGATTCCTCAAACTGGAAAAGAAGCGGCAAAGTAGGTTTAAACTTTTCGCAGAGTCATTTATCAAACTGGGCTGCCGGTGGTCAGAGTGCATTAAATACCCTTGGACTCCTTAGCTATACTGCCAATTATGCTAAAGATGATTACAAATGGGATAATATTTTAGACATGAACCTTGGATACAGTATCATTGGTGAAGCCAAAGCAATCAAAACTGATGATAAGTTTGAATTCAACTCGCTTTACAGTAAAAAGGCTACTGAAAAGTTATTTTATAGTCTGGGATTTTCGCTTAAAACCCAATTTACTGATGGTTTTGATTATAAAACAGATTCAACCACACCAATATCACGGCTGTTTTCTCCAGGATATATAACACTTGGAGCAGGTATGGATTGGATACCAAATAAACATTTTTCTGTGACTTTTGCACCCGTTACTGGCAGGATAACTATTGTTGCAGACCAAAAGCTAGCTGATGCAGGCGCATTTGGTGTTGAACCGGGAGAAAATCTTCGGTTTGAGCTTGGAACTAAACTAACAGCTAAAGTAGCTGCAGAAATTGCCAAAAATGTATTGCTCGGTTCAAAACTTGAACTTTTTTCTGATTACATCAAGAATCCGCAAAACATTGATGTGGACTGGCAAGCCAATATTACAATGAAAGTAAACAGCTGGTTAAATGCGAACATCGCAGCACATCTTATTTATGATGATGATATTATGATCACGGATAAAGATGGCAAAATTGGTCCCCGCACTCAATTTAAGGAAGTATTGAGTGTTGGTTTGAGTTACACTTTTTAGCAATGACTTCAATAGGTTTGCTGTCAGACACCCATGGATACATTCATCCACGGGTGTTTGATTTTTTTACACCCTGTGATGAAATTTGGCATGCCGGCGATATAGGCTCAATTGAAGTCTGCGATAAGCTTGCAGCATTTAAACCTTTCAGGGCTGTGCATGGCAATATTGACGATAACAAAATCAGAAGTATCCACCCCGAAACATTGCATTTTCAAATTGAAGACTTAAAGGTAATGATAACACATATAGGGGGTTATCCTGGAAGATACTCAGGTGGAATAAAAAAGCTTATACAACTTCACAGGCCAAAACTATTCATTGCAGGTCATTCGCATATTTTGAAAGTAATCCCTGATCCGTCAATGAATCTTCTGTTTATAAATCCTGGGGCTGCCGGAATTCAAGGCTTTCATCATAAGATTACCTTCATGAGGTTTAAAATCACTGACGACAATATCCATGATCTCGAAATCATGGAAATTGATCGAAATACAATCTTAGCGAAGTCTATCGACTGAGCGCAGCAATTTTATATCTTTCTGCACTCCCTTTAAAGAAAGGTATGCAAAAACAAAAATTATAAGCGGAATAAATACCCCAAACCCATATTCCGGACTTGCAGAAACGATTCGCGAAATTCTATCTACATAAAAGAAGAACATCAAACCAATCTGCAGTAAAGTCATCAAAATAATTGCCCTAATCATCTTCAATTGTCTACTGAGATTGCGATAACTAAAAATTGTCAACAATGGCAAAAGCACTAAAAATGAGGCAATAAGAATGATCGGAATCAAAAAATAGGCTGTAAAAAGCGGTTCATTCATTGGAACATGATCAACGATGCGATGAACGAAAAACTGGATTGTATTGAGATCACCATAAAACCAGGCAACAGAAAAGAAAAACTGAAAAACAGCAAAAATCGCAGTCAATAGCAGAAAAACAGATTGAATCCTTTGAATCATAACGAATTTTTTATTTAAGCTTGAAGCCGCAAAGATAATAGTTCCAATAATTGTTGTGATTAAAAAAATGACAGAAAAAATTATTTTCGAACACTATTGTTTTATGTTTAACAAATGTTACGTATCTTTGCTCCGCATAATCAAAGAAATCTCACATTTACTTTTTATTGTAATTCTCTAATTGAAAGACAGGATACACTGCTCTTTCTAAAAATCAGTTTTTTCATTTCGAATTCATTAAATTTATTACCGCATGTATGATATTGTTGAGCTTAATAGTAAGCTTGTAAGTGAGCTAAGGGAAATTGCAAAGGAACTGAACGTTCCCAAGGTGGAAAAACTTCTAAAACAGGATTTAATTTATCAGATTCTTGACCAGCAGGCATTATTGCCTCAATCGGAAGAGGCGACAGCAGCAGAACAAGAAATTGCCAGACAAAATAAGCGCGCCAGAATCAAAAAAACTCCTGAAAACAGACGTTCCGGCAATCCTGCCGACAAGAATGAAGAAAAAAGACCCCTTCCTGAAGCTCTAAAAGTGCCGCCAGTACAAAAGAAGCAAGAAAGTGAAATCGAAAAACCAAAAGAAAAAGAGGCTGTAACATTAAAATTGACCCTTTTGGAAGATGAAAGCATTTCTTCGTTAAATTCAGACAAACAACCCAAAACTGAAATACGTCAGGGAGAAACAAAAAGCAATTTTCCTCAACGAAACGAGCAACGAAGAGAGGAAACAAGAAGAGAAGAGCCACGCAGAGATGAGGCTAAAAGAGAAGATATCAGAAGGGAAGATCCACGCAGGGTTGAAGTCAAAAGAGAAGATGTCAGAAGAGAAGAGCCGCGCAGGGATGAGACTAGAAGAGAAGATCCACGCAGGGATGAGACAAGAAAAGACCAAAACAGAAGAGATTTACCAAAACAGAGTTTTAATCAGGGTCAAAGGGAAAATCAATCTGACTCAAAAGAAAGTCAGCCTGTAAGAGAGAATGATTCTCAAAAAAATTCCGGACAGCCACAAAAAGGTAACCTCCCACAAAATACAAGAAATCCTCATCAGAAAGAAGATGTAAAACAAAATGAGGATAGATTTAATTCCGACGCACAAAAACCGTCTGAAGGTGAAGCTGTTATAGAAAAACAAGCAGACCAGCCTCAACATCAGCCTCAGAGGCGGGAACAACCTCATAGAGAATTTGCTCAAAAATCAAAAAGAGAAGAATACACATTTGAATTCGATGGCATTGTAAATGCAGAAGGTGTTTTGGAAATCATGCCCGATGGATATGGCTTCCTGAGGTCTTCTGACTATAATTATTTGAACTCACCTGACGATATTTATGTATCTCAATCGCAGATAAAGTTATTTGGTCTCAAAACCGGTGATACTATCAAAGGCACCATCAGACCACCAAGAGAAGGTGAAAAATACTTTCCTTTGATAAAAGTGGATTTAATTAACGGCAGATTACCTGAAGAAGTAAGGGACCGTATTCCATTTGACTTTCTGACTCCACTATTTCCTGAAGAAAAATTCAATATCACGGGACATGCTGAAAACACAATGTCAACGCGCATTATGGATCTTTTTGCTCCTATTGGCAAAGGTCAGCGTGGATTAATTGTGGCACAACCAAAAACTGGTAAAACAGTTCTCTTAAAAGAAGTTGCCAACGCTATTGCGAAAAATCATCCGGAAGTTTACCTGATAGTTTTGCTTATAGATGAACGTCCTGAAGAGGTGACCGATATGGCAAGAAGTGTCAGAGCAGAAGTTATATCATCAACTTTTGATGAGCCTGCCGACAAACATGTGAAAATTGCAAATATCGTTCTTGAAAAAGCCAAACGTCTTACCGAATGCGGACACGATGTGGTAATTTTACTTGACTCAATTACACGTCTTGCAAGAGCTTACAACACAGTGTCTCCAGCTTCTGGAAAAGTACTTTCGGGTGGTGTGGAAGCAAATGCCCTTCAAAAACCAAAAAGATTTTTTGGAGCAGCACGCAAAATAGAAAATGGTGGATCACTAACCATTATTGCAACTGCACTCATCGATACAGGCTCAAAAATGGACGAAGTTATCTTTGAAGAATTTAAAGGTACTGGCAATATGGAACTACAGCTCGACAGACGCTTGTCAAATAAACGCATCTGGCCTGCTATAGATATCGTTGCTTCCAGCACACGCCGTGAAGACTTATTGTTAGACAAAGAAACCATGCAGCGCGTTTGGATTTTGAGAAATCACCTTGCTGACATGACTCCGATTGAAGCCATGGAATTCCTTAAAGATAAAATGAGATACACCTTGACAAATCAGGAGTTTCTGATATCTATGAATGGCTAAAAAGCTTTAAATAAAAAAGTTAGATGCCGGAGGTAATGTTTTACTTTCGGCATTTTTTTTATTTAACAAGGCCTGTTTCGATTGCCAGCTGATTTGTATCCAATCCATCGAAGCTGCCTGAACTCATTAATGCAAGTGCAAAATTGCCATGTGCTTCTTTAATCAGAAAATCTTTAAGCCTTTCCTTGTTGTCAAAAACAAGCAAATCTTCACGTGAAAAAGCCCTTGAGATTCGCTCAAAAGTCATTTGGGGTAAACGTTTGAGAGCAACAGCATGCGGATCATAAAAAACAACTACAATATCCGCTTCATCGAGTGCATTTTTATACTGATCTATAAATATCTCGTTCAGACTACTATACGTATGCAATTCAAGGCAAACGATAAGTTTGGCATCAGGATGCTGAAGTCTCAGGGCTGCGGTACTCGCTTTTACTTTTGAAGGGGCATGTGCAAAATCTCTGTATAATATTGATTGGCTGTTATATGCAATAGTTTCCAATCGACGTGATGCTCCATAGAATGAGGATATCGCATGATAAAAAACATCTTCGCTCACACCCATTTCTTTGCAAACGAGCCTTGCAGCATTCAGGTTGGCCATGTTATGAGAGCCAAAAATCTTCAAACCATATTTAAGATTTGTTGATGAAGTAATAGTTGTTTGCCCTCCGGAGGTAACAAAAGGGTGTGCAATGTATGGCATCTTTCTTATTGATGATTCATTTGCAAGCGCAACTACCTCTATATCCTCTTGAAAATAAATCAGGCAGCCACCCTCTTCTATACTTGTAATAAACAAACGAAACTGATCGAGATAATTTTCAAAAGTTGGAAAAACATTGATGTGATCCCATCCGATTCCGCTGATGACAGCAATATGAGGATGATAATGCAAAAACTTCGGAACACGATCAATGGGTGAGGTAAGGTACTCATCCCCTTCCATAATCATCCATTCTGTTGTTTCTGAAAGCTTAACCATCACTTCAAAACCTTCAAGCTGAGCACCTACCATAAAATCAACATCTATTCCTGCCTGCTTCATTACATGCAGAATCATCGAAGTTATGGTTGTCTTTCCATGGCTTCCACCAATTACAATGCGTTTTTTAAATTTCGATTGCTCATAAAGAAACTCAGGATAAGAATAGATTTTTATCTTCTTTTTCTGTGCTTCAATGAGCTCCGGGTTGTCAGCTCTGGCATGCATTCCCAAAATGACAGCATCCAAATCATTCGAAATTTTTTCAGGAAACCAGCCGAAACTGTCAGGAAGGAGATTTCTTTGCCTCAGACGTGTAAAGGAAGGCTCAAAAATTTCGTCATCTGAGCCAGTGACCTGATAGCCCTTTTGGTGCAAGGCAATGGCCAGGTTATGCATTGCGCTTCCACCAATTGCGATAAAATGAACTTTCATTATCTGGATTTTCAGCAAAGATAGTGCGATAAATGCAATCGGCAAACCAATCCTTGCAACCAAAAACAATTGGTCACATTTACTATCTTTGCATCGAATAATAATGAAATTTATGTCGAAAGATCTTACTAATAAACTGAATGATTTACTTACTGATTTAAGTGCAGAAGAAATCCTCAAATACACTTTCAAAGAATTCAATTCAAAGATTGCTTTTGCAAGCAGTCTTGGTCTGGAAGATCAGATTATTACACACATGATAGCCCAAAACTGCCCGGAAATGGCTGTTTTTACGCTAGATACAGGTCGTTTATTTCCTGAAACCTATGACCTGATTGACAAGACCAATGCCCGGTACAAAATGAAAATGAAAATTTTCTTTCCAGAGGCTACAGCAGTTGAAGAGATGGTAAATACTGAAGGAATCAATCTTTTTTTCAATAGTATTGAAAACAGAAAACGATGCTGTGGAATCAGAAAAACTGAACCTCTTAAACGTGCGCTTCAGGGCTTGGATGCCTGGGTAACCGGCTTGCGTAATTCACAATCTGTTACACGATTAAATATGCAGATTGCAGAATGGGATGATGTAAATCAATTGATAAAAATAAACCCGCTCATTCGTTGGAGTGAGGAGGATGTTAAGAATTACATCAAACAGAATAGTATACCTTACAACATTTTGCACGATAATGGCTTTCCAAGTATTGGTTGTCAGCCATGTACACGGGCAGTTTCGTCAGGAGAGGATTTAAGAGCAGGTCGCTGGTGGTGGGAGCTTCCAGAGCAAAAAGAATGCGGATTGCACAAAGCAAAATGAACCCGCTACAAATAAATCGCACAAACTTTCACAATACTTTTATTGATTTTCGTCTTCTTCTGGAGCTTCTTCTTCTGTAACTTCATCGAGATAGTAAAAAATATGTGTCACCCATTTATTCGGATCTGCTTCATCCAGAGGCCCAACAATATATTCTTCCCAGATTGGCTTTTTTGACTGGACATATCCAAAATCCAGCATATGGGCATCGATGTCGTAATGCGCAATTGCAGAAGCTTCATAAGGTCCCACATAAACACCTTTTAATGCCTTTCCACCAGGTCTCGTAAAAAAAACTACCCTTCCACTTTCTTTTACTTCTTCAGATATTGGAAAGCCAACGCGCATCAAAACTGGTTTATCAACATCCCAGTTATAATACATGGCAAAGGCAGGGCCAGTTGGCTGAACGCGTGCCCTTTTTATAAAAAGCTGGAGTTCAGCATAATTATTTTCCGAAATCGTCTTAAGATCTTTTATCATCGCTGAATCCAAAACAGTAATAGAAGCTTCAGCCTGAAGTTCGATCAGTTCAATTGAAATTGATTGAGGGGCGACTTCAGAAATTTCTTTTAGTTTTTCCAAACCCTTTTCCTGCATGGGTTTCATCATACTTTCAATGAAAAACCCAAAATAACGGTGAAAAGGATACTTAAGGTCAGACAACTTAAGAGTCCAGGTAACTTCGACCCCTCCTTCCTTTTCTTCAAAACTCCATTCGTCTATAGCCAACCCTCCTTCTTTCATATCCAAAAGAATCTGAATATTTTCATATGGCTTGTTTGCCAGAATTGTCATGCTTCCATCACCCATATCCTCACTTTTCCAGCTATGACTGCTTCCAACGCCAACTTCAGGGCCACTATATACTGATTTCATGGATGGATTGTCAAACACAAAAGGGCTCCAGTTGCTCCAATTCTTAAGATTATTAACTTGCCTAAAAACAGTCTGTGCATTGGTCTGTACAAAAATACTGCTGCTAGTTTCAGCATGGTTGGGCATTATTAGAGGCAAGGTAAGCAATACAACAAGCAACAATAAAAATAAAACACCTATAAATTTTAAAGCTTTCATAATACATTGTTTTAATAAATCATTTTCCTTCTCTTAAAAAAGGTAGTTTTTTCGGTGATTCAATGAATTTACTGAATCCTAATCAAATGAAAAACCAAAAGCTGATAAGAGATAAATTCATTTTTTTAATTTCCGTGTTTACAAGAAAGAATTTAATTCAAATATATTTAAAAAATCAAATATCCTCTACCCTTTTCAGAACAATAGCAGCCCTGTTTACATTGTAAATTTTCATGTATGCTTTTCCATCTTCATTTAAATAAGATGGATAATGCTGCTTTTTATTGAATCTGTCAAAGCCGCCAAAATCAATGTCGTCAGTTGACATAATAACTTTATAGTCACCTGTTTCTTTTAGTGGAATTTCATAGTCGGGCAATGCATTTGTCGCATGCCAGTTAAAAACAAAAATCAATCTGTTTCGTTCAAAAACTATGGTTTTGTTTTCATTATCGATAAATAATTTCCATGGAGGAGCAGCTGACATTACATGATTTTCCTTCACAAATTGAAGCATGGCTTTATCAAAGTCAGACAACCAATGATACTTCAAAAAGTCTTTTTTAGCAAGCGACCACTGTCTGCGGGCATATTGATAACTCCAGCCATTGCCTTCTCTGGGGAAATCGATCCATTCAGGATGTCCGAATTCGTTTCCCATAAAGTTGAGCCATGCCTCACCTCCAAGTGATATCGTAAACAATCTTATCATTTTATGAAGTGCAATTCCGCGGTCAATTACAAGGCTTTCATATTTTTTTGCCATAGAATCATACATATCCTTATCCATAAGCCTGAAGGCAATTGTTTTGTCACCTACAAGTGCCTGATCATGCGACTCAGCATAAGCGATGGTTTTAATGTCAAACATGCGGTTGGTCATAACATGAAACATTTCATCGATGCTCCATTCCTCATCGGTTTGATCTTTTAAAAGTTTAACCCAGAAATCAGGCAAACCCATTCCAAGCCGGTAATCAAACCCGATGCCGCCATCTACAATTGGATTGCATAAACCTGGCATACCGCTTACTTCTTCGGCGATGCTGATAGCACGTGGGTTTATCGAATGTATCAACTCATTTGCCAGCTGAAGATAGGTCACCGCATCATAATCGACACCATCAGTAAAAAACTTTTCGGGGCTGTCAAAATCTACTCCATTACCATGATGATGGTACATCATTGAAGTCACCCCATCAAAACGAAAACCATCGAAATTAAAGTTATCCATCCAGTATCTCAGGTTTGACAGTAAAAGCTGAAGCACCTCATCCTTAGCGTAGTTGAAAAGTTTTGAATCCCATAAAGGGTGATCACCACGTGGGCCTGAATGTGTATATTGGTGGTCGGTTCCATCAAACAAATTTAAACCTTCCCGAACATTTTTTACCGTATGCGAGTGAACTATATCCATTATCACAAGAAGACCGAGTCGATGCGCTTCATCAATTAAAGACTTAAGCTCTTCAGGGGTGCCAAATCGTGAACTTGGAGCAAAAAAGTTTGAAACATGATATCCAAATGATCCATAATATGGGTGTTCAGCAATCGCCATAAGCTGAACTGCATTGTAGCCTGCTTTAACAATTTCCGGCAAAATAGTATCCCGAAATTCCGTATAAGTGCCTAGTCCCGCCTTTTCCTGCGCCATACCCACATGCGATTCATAAATCAGCAATGGCTCCATTCTGTATAGTTTTGGGGAAGAGTGCTTAAACACATAAGGTTTTGACGGATTCCAGTGTTGCCCGCTGAAATCCTTGGTTTTATCATCCTGAACGACACGCTTTACATAAACCGGAATGCGCTCCGTTTCACCTAACTGACTATGAACGATTACTTTAAATAAGCTCTTGTGAACAAATGTTTTCTTATAAGTCTTATCATCAAGAAAAGTTTCCCAGATACCACGGCCATTGTTGGTCAAAGGATTTGCTGTTCTATCCCAACCATTAAAATCCCCCATCAGGAAAAGTGCAGAAGCTGCCGGAGCCCACTCTCTGTACCACCATCCTTTTCGGCTTTTATCATAATTGAACCCAAAAAGATTGTCGGCTGTAGAAAAAGCATTTAAGCTTCCATAAAAGGAGTTGATATGTTCCAGTCTTGAAATAAAACGATCATAACGTTCATTAACAGCTTCGCTAACAGGCTCGAGCCATGAGTCATTTTTTACAATTGGCAATAGTTTCGTTCTCATTGATATTGAATTTTAGCATTATTTTCAAAATAAAAACATCAAACTGTCACTCCTCTTGAGATAACTCATAAACGCCAGTTTGCAATGGTCCGATTGAAATGTGTATCCCAACAGTTGGCAACTCATCAACCAGAAAAGGAATAACTTCTTCACTTTTCATCAGATTAACAGCGCTCCAATGGCCTTGTCTATCAGACTCAATATGCGTATTCTGTATAGCATCTATTGGAATTTTTACCCGTATCTTTCTGTTCTCAGATGAATTAAAGTTCACTACAACCAACAATACCTGGCTTTGGGTGAATCTCAAAAAAGCAAAAACATAGCGGGGATCGAATTCCGTGTACCAAGGATTAGCCCACATCAGATCATAAAATTTCCCTTCTCGTAATGCAGGCAGTTCAATGCGAATCCTGAGAAGTTTTCTATATTTTTCTCTTAAAAGTTTTTGTTCCAGTAGCAGTCGGCCACCATCAAAAGCAGCATTATTCATCCAGCGCTGATGTTGCGGCATATGACAATAATCAAATATAGAAGTACGCCCGTCATCACCACTAAAACCGGTTGCTCCTTCAGCATTTTCACCATTTTCCTGTCCGTTATAGACCATAAATGCACAATTATGCATCAATGCGCTAACCGCAATTGCAGGCAATGCCTTTCCTGGGTCCTTGAGAAAATATTGAGAAGATAAACGAATCTCGTCATGATTTTCCATGAATCGCAGCATCTTTTCATTGAAGTTTTCTGTCATTTTCCAACAACTGCTAATGGATTCAGCGGAGTGCCCATGCAGTGTTACATCGGTAAGTCGATTGTAGAGACCAACTTTATCATATAAATAATCAAAGCCGGCATTAATAAAATCATGATACAAACCGGCCTGATAGATTTCTGCAATCATTAATATGTCGTTGAACTGACCTTTGAGTTCAGCTATCACCCAACGCCAGAAAGCTACGGGAACCATTTCAGCCATATCTGACCTGAATCCATCGACACCCTTACCTGCCCAATATTTAAGAATATGAAGCATTTTGTGCCAGGTATCAGGAATTGGATCAAAATATTGTTCCATCGCATTGCCGAAGTCGATTCCGTAGTTTAGTTTTATTGTTTCAAACCAGTCATTTATACCCGGCGTTGCTGTAAAACAATCATTTCCTGTTACTTTTGCCGGTTGTTCAGTGTAAGTTTTTTCTGAATGATAAATAGCTTCAGAGCGTTGCGGCGGGATGAAAGACTGACCTGGTAAATAATAAAAGTTGTTATCTGGATTAAAATACATCCAGGTAAGGTCATTTTCGCCAAAATCTAAAACTCCTGCTGGTTTTGCAATTGATTTATATTCACGTGCCAGATGATTGGGTACGAAATCGATAATAACTTTAAGTCCGGCTGAATGAATTCGCTGTATAAGTTGTTCAAATTCAATAAGTCTGTTGGGAACATCGATGGCTAAATCTGGATCTACATCATAATAATCCGTTATGGCATAAGGGGAACCTGCTCTGCCTTTAACAACGGCCGGATGCGAAGTTGGTATTTCAAAGTGAGAATAATCTGTCAGTTTAGCATGACGTAAAACTCCTGTAAGCCAGATATGCGTTATACCAAGCTCCTTTAATGCATTTATGGCATTTTCATTGATATCCTTAAACTTTCCACAACCATTTGATTCGATTGTACCGTTATAAACATTATGCACGGATTTATTTCCAAAAACACGCGGAAAAAGTTGATAGATATTTGTCATTTAGTTGCTTTTAATCATTGCAAAGGTACATCGGAAAGACGGCACTAAAGTCAAAAAAAGCATTAATTTAAAGAGGATTAAGACTTTTAGTTTACTGAGGGTGGTAAGAAGTCATGTTTAACACTGATGATACTTCAAAAAAAATAGCCGATCTTTAAAAAGAACGGCTATTTCAATAATCTTAAATGTAGTCTAGATTACACCTTGATCTATCATTGCGTTTGCAACTTTAAGGAATCCTGCAATATTTGCACCTTTTACATAATCGATATAGCCATCTTCCTGGGTTCCGTATTTAACGCATGAAGCATGGATGTTGCGCATAATTTCGTGCAATTTTGCATCAACTTCTTCACGACTCCAGTTATACTTAAGTGCATTCTGTGACATTTCAAGACCTGAAGTTGCAACACCACCAGCATTAACAGCTTTACCAGGTCCAAAGAGAATTTTATGATGTTTGAAAACCTCAACAGCCTCAGGCGTAGAAGGCATATTGGCACCTTCGGCAACACAAATAACTCCGTTGCTAATCAGGTTTTCAGCATCGGCTTTACCCAATTCATTCTGAGTTGCGCATGGCAGCGCCACATCGCATTTCACTTCCCAAGGGCGTTTTCCAGCAACAAATTGTGCATTTTGAAACTCAAGTGAATAAGGTTTTACAATATCCTGATTTGAAGCTCTGAGTTCAAGCAGATAGTCGAT
Organism: Bacteroidota bacterium; assembly: GCA_018336075.1. GTDB lineage: Bacteria > Bacteroidota > Bacteroidia > Bacteroidales > F082 > JALNZU01. The sequence goes on along the minus strand of JAGXRB010000261.1, from coordinate 18,293 downwards.
TTTTTCACCTGAGATACCATCAGGATCATAAATATATCCATCAGGACCAGAGATTGTTAAAACTTTACCGCCTAATTCAGTAACTTTTGCGATTGCACCCCATGCAACATTTCCAAAGCCTGAAACTGCAACATTTTTACCTGTGAAATCAAGACCTTTGGTGGCCAACATTTCCTGAGCAAAGTAAACAGCGCCAAAACCTGTAGCTTCCGGACGAATCAAAGATCCACCCCAATTGCGTCCCTTGCCTGTGAGAACACCTACGTGCTCCATGGTAAGTTTTTTGTACATTCCAAACATGTAACCAATCTCTTTGCCGCCAACACCGATATCACCAGCAGGAACATCAGTTTCAGGACCGATAATCCTCCATAGTTCTAACATAAGTGATTGGCAAAAACGCATGATTTCAGCATCTGATTTACCTTTTGGATCAAAGTCTGAACCACCTTTACCACCTCCCATAGGAAGCGTAGTAAGACTGTTTTTAAATATTTGTTCAAATCCGAGGAACTTAAGGATACTCAGATTCACACTTGGGTGAAAACGTAGTCCACCTTTGTATGGTCCAATTGCATTGTTGAACTGAACACGATAACCAAGATTAACATGTACTTTTCCGTTGTCATCAACCCATGGCACTTTAAAAGTAAGCACGCGATCAGGTTCGACAATGCGTTCAATAATACCTTTTGCTTCAAACTGAGGGTTTTGATTTACTACTTCCTCCAATGATTCCAGTACCTCGCGCACAGCCTGTAAGTACTCCATTTCGCCTGGATGTTTTTTCTCCAGGTCGTTCATAATTTTTTCCAAATTCATAGTTTTGGGTTTAAATTGTTATGTGTCAATGTCTGTGAACTTTTAACAGTGTTATTTTCTTAACAGTGCAAAATTACTACTTTTAAGCGATACTAAACAAATAATAATCAATGATTTTTCACAGTTTGGAGTATATTGGAATCAGTCTAAATAAAATTTATGCAATCGTTTGTTGTTCAATGCCGAACAGCAACAATACATTGGACTATAATTTGTTCAAAATCCGTTTGAGAATATGGGAGACAAATAATACCAAAGTGAATTATAAATGAACCCAAAAGCTTTCGTGGAATAATGCCGAAGGTTAGAAATGTTAGGCCAATTGAGTGAGCGATAATTGGACTATTACATTTCTCCTCTCGGTATAAAACCTTCAGCCAAACAATTTTTCCATTCCAAGTTAATTAAAACGAACTACGAAACCTCAGAATCAATTCAAGTTAATCCTGACTAATTTTCTTAGAAACATATTTAATTAATCCATCAGTATCTGAAGGAAAGAACCAATGATAATCCTTGTTCTTTCTGAACCACGTCATTTGTCTTTTGGCATATTGCCGTGTATTCACTTTAATATTTTCAATGGCTTCTGAAATTGAACATTTACCTTCAAAATAATCAAACAGTTCCCGATAGCCAACCGTATTTAATGCATTTAAATGCCGATGAGGATAAAGCTTTTTTGCTTCTTCAACCTGGCCGGCTGCCAGCATATCTTCAACACGATGATTGATTCTATTGATCAGATCCATGCGGTCGACAAGTAATGCGGTCCAAATCACATCAAATTTCCTCGGCTTCATTGCTCTTTTGCGAAAATAAGAATAAGGTATACCGGTTTGAAAACAAACTTCGAGGGCACGTTGAAGTCTTCTTGGATTTTGTTTATCCACAGTTTCGTAATATGTGGGATCTAATTTAATTAATGTTTCCTGCAAACCTAATATCCCTTCTGAATCAAACAATTCCGTTACTTTGTTTCGTATTTCCAGACTGATATCAGGTAAATTATCCAGACCCCTGCAAACTGCGTCAATAAAAAGACCAGAACCTCCTGTAAGGACCACTATATCATGGTTTTCAAAAAGTTTATCCAATAATGTAAGCGCATCTAACTCGTATGCACCAACATCATATTTAGTTTTAATACTGATATGTTGAATAAAATGATGCTTGCATTCTTCTAACTGCCTTCTGGAAGGAACAGCTGTACCAATGTTCATTTCGCGGTAAAACTGACGGCTATCGGCAGAAACGATCTCTGTGTTAAAGTGTTTGGCAAGCTGAATTGCAGCATTCGTTTTACCTGAGGCTGTTGGTCCAGCAATGACAAGCAAAAATTTCTTTTTATTATTGAAGGAGGTCATAACTGTGATGGCACAGGCCCGTTTGTTTTTACTTCGATCGGTTCAGGTTTGGCAACAATCTTCAATCCAATTTTTTCTCCGGCGGTTTTCATCAGCGCATAGGCTTCTTCAAAGTTATTACCAATCACACCATCCAAAATAGCTTCACGGATGGCTGTTTTTATAATTCCAACTTCTTTTCCAGGGCGCAGGCCGAAGGCTTGCATGATGACTTCACCACTTACCGGTGGCTGCCAGTTTCTGATGCTGTCTTTAGCGTCAATCTCTGTCAATTTTTGGCGAACCAACTCAAAATTGTCTCTGTATTTCTTAACTTTATACTCATTCTTGGAAGTAATATCAGCTTCACACAACTGCATCAGAGAATCAATATCATCACCTGCATCAAAAAGAAGGCGACGAATAGCCGAGTCGGTAACAATCTCCTGTGCTAAGACTATTGGTCGCAAATGCAGCAAAACCATTTTCTGGACAAATTTCATTGGATCACTCATCGGTAGCTTCAACATTTTGAAAATGCCCGGAACCATTTTGGCACCTCGAAATTCATGGCCATGAAATGTCCAGCCTACCTGAGGTTCAAACTTTTTTGTAGCTGGTTTTGCAATATCATGCAATATTGCTGCCCACCTCAACCACAAATTATTACTAGTTTTTGCCAGATTATCAAGCACTTCAAGTGTATGATAGAAATTATCTTTATGACTTTTTCCATTGATCGTTTCTACTCCCTGCAAACTGACGAAATGAGGGAAAAAGACTTCCAGCAAGCCAGAATCGAACAGTAATTTAAAACCAACAGATGGTTTTTTAGACATTATAATTTTATTCAATTCATCAGAAATACGTTCCGCTGAAACAATACGCAACCTGTTTCTATTTCGGTTTATGGCAGCAAAAGAACTACTTTCAATTTGAAACCCCAGCTGAGTTGCAAAACGTATGGCTCTCATCATGCGAAGCGGGTCGTCTGAATAGGTTATATCCGGATCGAGTGGCGTTTTTAGGATCTTTCTCTCCAAATCTTTTACCCCATCGAAAGGATCTATTAAACTACCAAACTTATCTTTGTTTAAACTGATTGCAAGGGCGTTAATTGTAAAATCACGACGGTTTTGGTCATCTTTCAATGTCCCTGATTCAACTTCTGGTTTACGGCTGAAGAGTTTATATGATTCCTTCCTTGCTCCCACAAACTCTATTTCATAGTCGCGATAGCGAATCATAGCGGTGCCAAATTGTCCATAAAACTTCATTTCTGTCCCCTTACCAAGCTTTTTGGCAACTGCTGCGGCAACCTCAATTCCACTCCCAACAACAACAATATCAATGTCTTTTGAAGGTCTGTCAAGCAAAATATCACGCACAAAACCTCCAATAACATAAGCATCGGTACCCATTTCATTGCATACAGCTGCAATGGTCGTGAAAATTCTGTCTGAGACAAACGAACGCATATCTTTCATGCTGCAAAATTAAGAAATTAGGCGTATTGATGTACTTATCATTTCATTGCAAATACTTGTCAATATTGACAACAAGCGATTGTATCCAAAAGCAAAAAAGACAGTCTTTCGCTGACTGTCTTTTTTGTATGTCAAAAGTAAAATTTGCGCTAATTGAACTTCGGATTCATTCCGAGGTTATACATGATAAAGCTGTAAATATCAGCACTTTCTTCAATCAGTTTTGAGGTCGGTTTTCCAGCACCGTGTCCGGCCTGCGATTCTATGCGCGCTATTACCGGATTTGCACCTTTATGTTTGGATTGAAGTTCAGCCATAAACTTGAAGGTGTGTGCAGGCACAACACGATCATCATGATCTGCAGTAACAGCAAGTGTGGCAGGATAATTTATTCCTTCTTTGATATTGTGAAGCGGTGAATAACCAAGCAGATATTTAAACATTTCTTCATTGTCGTCACTTCTGCCATAGTCACCTGCCCATGCCCAACCAATGGTAAAATCCTGATATCTCAACATGTCAAGCACACCAACGATTGGTATTGCAACCTTAAAAAGATCAGGGCGTTGTGTCATGCAGGCACCAACAAGCAATCCACCGTTTGAGCCTCCCATAATAGCAATTTTAGATGGCTGTGTATACTTTTCTTTGATCAGAAATTCAGCAGCGCCAATAAAGTCGTCGAAAACATTTTGCCTTTTCAATTGCTGTCCAGCTTCGTGCCATTCTTTGCCGTACTCACCGCCACCACGCAAATTCACAGAAGCATAAATACCGCCCTGTTCCAGAAATGGCAAACGTGCGACACTAAAAGAAGGAGTTACACTGATGTTGAAACCTCCATAACCATAGAGTAAAACTGGATTTTTGCCGTTGAGCTTAATGCCTTTCTTAAATGTCAAAAACATTGGCACTTTGGTTCCATCTTTGCTTTCAAAGAAAATTTGTTCTGTAACAAATGCCTGCGGATCAAAATCGACATCACTTCCTGCATATAACTCAGTTTTCTTATCGATCAGATCGAATTTGTAAACACTTGATGGAAAAGTGAAAGAAGTGAAACCATAAAATGCAACCGGATCACCTTTTTCGCCGCTGAAACCAATGATTGTTCCTAATGTAGGGAGTTCCAACGTGCTAACTTTTGTTCCTTCATAATCAAAGAAGTAAGCTTTACTGTTGGCATCTTCAAGGTATTGTGCATAAATATAGTCACCAACAAGGCTCACTGAACTCAAGACATTATCACTTTCCGGGATGACTACGGTCCAGTTTTCCATAGATGGATTCTTTGGGTCGATCATTACAACTTGTTTTTTTGGCGCACCATTGGTTGTGGTTACAAGTAAGTTGTCGTTTAAATTGTCAATAACATCATAATCATAGTCAAATCCTTCAACGATTTTCACAAATTCTGCTTTAGGGTCGTTGGCTTTTTTCACATAAAGTGCATTGCCGCTTGTTGACTGCGACTCACTAATGATGATAAAAGTCTGATCTTTAGTTACGTTGGCATAAAAATTACGTTTTGGATTTGTTTTATCCTGAAAAATAATTTTATCCTCAGACTGCAAAGTCCCAAGTTTATGATAAAAGACTTTGTGGAATTCATTGCTTCCAGAGAGCGCCTGACCTGCTACCGGTGTATCGTAGGCGCTATAAAAGAAGCCGTCATCAAGCCAAGAGATGCCAGAAAATTTAACCCAGTTAATGGTATCGGAAAGCATTTCTTTGTTATCGATTTCCATCACAACGATTTCATTCCAGTCGCTGCCACCACGACTAATAGAATAGGCAAGATACTTACCATCGGGTGAAGCACTTACATTTCCAAGCGAAATAGTTCCGTCTGTTGAGAATGTATTGGGATCAAGCATTATCTGAGGCTCTGCATCCAGATTCTCCTGAACAAAAAGAACGCTTTGATTTTGTAAACCATCATTTTTAAAGAAGTAATACCTTCCACCTCTTTTAAATGGCACGCCAGTTCTTGGAAAATTCCAAATAGTTTCAAGGCGGTTGCGCAGTGCTTCCCGGTATGGAATATTTTTCAGATAATCATTTGTAACGGCATTCTGAGCTGCAACCCAGGCGGCTGTTTCTTTTGAATTATCATCTTCAAGCCATCTGTATGGATCAGCTATTTCTGTTCCAAAATAGACATCTTTCTGTTCACCTTTTAAGGTTTCAGGGTACAGAATACTTTCCTGATGTGTTGTACATGAACTCATCATCACTATTAGTAAAAATGCTAAACTAATTTTCTTCATTATTCATTTTGTTAATTTCGGTGTAAAATTAATAAACCTTCCTTAAAAAAACAGTTATTTCGTTCTTGTTCCCATAACATTTTTCGATTTCCATTTTCCCATGCGGAAATACAGAAAAGAGAAAAATGCCCCGATTGCCCAGGCGATAGGAATGCCCCACCAAATTCCTTTTGGCCCCATATGTTGTGCAAGAAACCAGGATATGGGAATGCGGACAATCCATAGAGAGAACAATGTAACAAACATCGGAATCAATGTATCACCTGCACCACGCAATACACCATTGTATACAAACATGGTTGAAAACACTATGTAAAAGGCACTTACAATAAAAAGATAGTCTTTTCCAGCTTCAACTACACCAGGGTCGTTGGTAAAAAGTTGCATGATAGGTCCTGAAAAAAGCCAGGCAACAACTGTGACTCCCAGAGAAATTATTGCTGTCATCCAAAGCGTGGCATTCAGGCCTTTTTGCACCCGTTCAAGCTTTCCTGCGCCAATATTCTGGCCTACGAAAGAAGAAAGGGCTGCTGAAAAATTCATTGCCGGAAGACTGGCAAAAGAATCAATGCGCATGGCAACAGCATATGCAGCAATGACAGTTGTGCCAAACATATTAACGACCTTATATAAGGCGAGCATTCCAACAGCAACGAAGGTTTGTTGAAGACCTGTAGGCAAGCCAATTTGAATGCTTTTTCGGAAAATTTCCCAGTCAAACCGCATTTGCAAAGGCTTGAATTTTAAAAAGCTATTGTATTTATTGAGATAGAAAATGATTGTAACAAATGCTCCTGCCTGCGAAATTATTGTTGCAATTGCAACTCCTTCAATTCCCCATCCAAAAACAATTACAAAAAGGAGGTCTAAAAAAATGTTTACAAGCGTAGAAATAACAAGAAAATATAGGGGTGTTTTAGAATCACCCATACCACGGAGAATGGCAGTTGTACCTTGAAAACCAAAGAAAAAAACAAATCCAAGTGAATAGAGATTAAAGTATTTCACTGCCTGAGGAATAACTTCGGCAGGCAAATCGATTAACCTAAAAATATAAGCGCTGCTCCAAATTCCTATTACAGAAAGAAGGATTGATGCGAAAAAAAGAAATATATACATGGTATCGATGGTGCGACGCACTTTTTCCATGTTTTTTGCGCCATAATGCTGAGATATTATGATAGTGCCTCCTGTTGCCAGTCCGATTATCAGCGAAATAAGCGTAAAGATTAATGGAAAACTTGCTCCCACTGCAGCTAAAGCTTCATTTCCCAGATACTTACCAATAACAATACTATCAACGATGTTATACATCTGCTGAAAAACGTTGCCAATCAGCATAGGAATAGTAAAATTAAGAATAAGTCGGGCCTCGCTGCCTGTCGTCAAGTCTTTCATTCAGTAAAATAGTTGCAGATGCAGAGGAGTTAATAAAGGCCGCAAAATTAAGAAAACAAATGAAGTGAAATTGATCAGATAAAACACTCCCCCTAATTAAATTCAGGAAACCTATGATTTCATTAAATATGCTTGTACCGCTGATTTGCGCTCATACACTTTAAAGTTGGCATGTTAAGGCTTTCGAAAATTGAGTGTCTTAGTTTAGCCGAAAGAATTAATTACTTAAAGTAAAGACATAGTGCAAACACCAGGTGGTGAGCTTTATTGAAAGACTTGCTTTAAAAAGCTTCAGACAAGCAAACGGATTAGCTTAGACTGCAAAAACACTATCTTTGCAGCGGATAGCAACGGTTGTCGCGTCGTTTTTCATTAAACGCCGAGGAAAGTCGGGACAGCAAAGAGCACCATACTTCCTAACGGGAAGGTGCTGTTTTGGAAACGAAACAGCAACAGAGAGTGCCACAGAAAATTACCGTCCGTTCGGGGACCAGTCCTTGAACGGATAAGGGTGAAAACGTGAGGTAAGAGCTCACGATGCAACAGGGCGACCTGGTGCGTGGGTAAACCTTATGGGCTGCAAGGCCAAATATGCCGGCAAAAACCGCCTTGTGCGGAAAAGAGGGCTGCTTCGTCCGATGTCGGTGGGTAGGCTGCTTGAGCTTTTCGGTGACGAAAAGCCCAGATAAATGACAACCTGATACAGAATCCTGCTTATGATGCTGTCCAAACAATCCGGTAACTTAAGTGTTGCCGGATTGTTTTGCAATATCTTTCGAATCCATTCGTTTGAGAGTTTAAAATCTAAATATTGAAGCTAATTCTTCAAAATTAACCACTTGCCAAAAACACATATCTCAGGATGAGTCTTAGAAATCTTATCAAAAATCTTTTCCTCTGGATTGCCCTAGTACCGTTTAGCTTTTTGCAGGCACAACATCAAAAATATTTTGATGAAAAGCCTTTGCTTTTGCGCGAAAGTCTTGACCTTATTCAAAAAGAACAATACGGAGCTGCCAGGCAAAAGCTTGAGTTGTTTAAAAAATCAGAAAAGGACAAAAACAGTGTCTATTATGCCGATGCGACCTATTATGAATTGCTTTGTGCAGTTCAGTCAGGTGAAAAAGATGCTTCAGAAAAAGTAAAAGAATTTTCGCGTCAAAATCGAAGCAGCAGCTGGATGCCGCGAACCTACTTTCTTGAAGGACGCGTTCAGTTTGAACAAAAGCGCTATTCTGATGCTTTGACAGCATTTAATAAGGTTAATCCATCTGATTTGCCGGATTTTGAAAAATATGAACTGGATTATAAAACAGGATTTTGTCTTTTCCGACAAAATCAGCCTGATGAAGCACTTGAGCGTTTTTCCAGAATTAAAGACATTAAGAGCCCTTATCAGCAAGGAGCGGTTTATTACTATGCACACATTCAGTATTTAAGAGGCAATGATGATGATGCAATAGAACATTTCAGACGCATTCGAAACGATGGCCAATACAAAAAAATCGTTCCGGTATATGAGTTACAGATTCATTACCGAAAGGGAGATTACGACCTGGTAATTGAAAAAGGTGATGAAGTGATGCAATTGGTCGAAAACCGGCGCAGAGGTGAAATTGCACGCATGATTGCTGATGCCTATTACAAAAAGGAAGACTACATCAAATCTTTGAGTTATTATGCAATGTTTGAAAATCAGAATCGGCGGCAGATGAGTCGTGAAGATCATTATCAGATGGGCATAAGTCGCTATAAAACAAGCAATTTCAATGATGCTATTGCTAGTTTTCAGCAAGTTATCGATGATAAGGATGCCTTAAGCCAAAGTGCATCCTATTATCTTGGGCAGACTTATCTTGAAACCAACCAAAAAACATTTGCCCGCAATGCCTTTCTTGCAGCACACAAAGCCACCTATGATGCTGGTTTAAGCGAAGACGCGCTTTTCAATTATGCGTTGTTAAGTCTTGAAACAGGTACTGATCCATACAATGAATCTGTTGGTCTGATTGAACAATACATCGAAACAAATCCATCTTCTACAAGAATCAATGAAGCCAGAAATTTGATCGTTCAACTTTACCTGAAAACACGTGATTACGATGCTGCTTTGGCTTCACTTGAAAAGAACAAAAACAGAAATGCCGAGATGCAGTCTATTTATGAGCAACTTACGTATACTCTAGCTGTTAATCTTTTTAATGAAAATAATTTCACTAAAGCCAGTGAATACTTTTCGCGGATTCAGCACAACAACAATTCTACTTATGCTGCCCCTGCCCTGTTTTGGCTTGCTGAATCAAAATTTCAACAGAAAAATTATGTTGATGCACAAAAATTTTACAGACAATTTTTGGCGCACAGAGAGGCTTCAAAAACCCAACTTGTACCTTTGGCAAACTATAATCTTGGCTATTCCTTTTATTATCTTAAACAGTATCAACAAGCTTTGTCCTCATTTCGTCAATATACTGCTGCTCCCTCATCAAAAGAACCACGACTGCTTTATGATGCATGGCTGCGTATAGGAGATTGCCATTTTATCAGCAAGGAGTATGATAAAGCCATTGAAGCATATGGAAAAGTGGTGAGTGCAAGACAAGCCGAGGCTGATTATGGGTTATTTCAACAAGGCATTGCTCACAGCGCAATGGGCCGGCACAATGAAAAAATAAATGCGCTCGATCAATTGGTTAAAGGATATTCAAAGTCTGCATATTATGACAACGCCTTGTACGAAATGGGCGCTACCAGCCTGATTTCAAATGACTACAGAAGTGCGCTTGGTTATTTTGACAAGCTTATTCGTGAGCGTCCCAGATCAACTTTTGCGCGTGCGGCTTTATTAAAAACAGGGCTGATATATTTCAACAACAATCAAAATGAACAGGCAATAACCCAACTAAAAAAAGTTGCAGAAACATATCCTGGCACACCCGATGCAAGAGAAGCATTAAACACTTTAAGAGTTATTTACATGGAAATGAATAAGCTCGAGGACTACTTTGTTTATGCAAAAAGAATGGGATTCGGGGAAGTCAGTGTGTCGGAGCAGGATTCTCTTGCATTTACAATGGCAGAAAATTTTTACAACGAAAATCGTCACAATGATGCAGCGCAGGCATTCAGTTCCTACCTGAAAAATTATCCTAATGGAGGCTTCACCCTCCAGGCACATCATTACAAATCGAAGATAGACATTAGCAATAACAAAACCGATGAAGCACTCAGGAGTCTGGAATATATAATTGGCGTCAACAATAATCCATATCTGGAAGAAGCATTGCTTGCCGCAGCCCGTATTCAATACGACAGGCAAAAATATGATGAGGCATACAGGTACTATTCAAATCTTTACACCCTTTCTGATGACCCCAATGAAAGATTGGAAGCCTTAGAGGGTAAAATGAAAAGCAGCTATTTCACGGGGAAATATGAAGAAGCAATTCAGTCTTCGCGCCAGCTTCTGTCAAATGAAAAAGTCAGGCCAGAGCAACAGTTGCAAGCGCATTATATTGCCGGAAAATCGCTTTTCGAAACCAAAAGATACCTTGATGCCAAAGAGGAATTGATGAAAACCCACCGGCTGAATAACAGTGCAATGGGTGCCGAAGCATACTATCTTATTGCACGCATCAGTTTTGAAAATAATTTTCTTGATGATGCCGAAAATCAGATATTCGACCTTGCGGAGAAATATGCCAGTCAAGACTATTGGGTTGCAAAAAGTTTTATTCTGCTTGCCGATATTTACGTGAAGAACAACAATATTTTTCAGGCTAAAGAAACGCTGAAGAGTATTGTCGACAACTATAAAGGCGAAGACCTCCGACAGGAAGCAGCCAGAAAATTATCTATGTTAAAATAACAGGTAAACAATACTATTTCAATGAATTATCTGCAATTTAAAGATATGTTTAGCAAAATAAAAAGATACAGCAATATAGTTTTTCTAAGCTCTATGACGGCATTTGTCAGTTTGGCAATCCTGATGCCGGTAGTCTTAATGGGTCAGACACATAGTGAACGTGTAACAGTTGTCGGCTCATTTCAACCAAGTCTGCAAGAGTTTCAGAAAATAAATCTCAAGCCGGAAACACCAGCTTCAGGCATAGAGGCATTTAAACCAAAGTTTACAAAAGTTGACAATGTACTTTTAACAAAAAGTGATGCAGAGCTGATCAGTCCGTTAACAGTGCAGATCAGAGGAAAGAAAAACACCTTCCACAACTATGTGCGGGCTGGCCTAGGCTCAAATATCAGTCCGATTTTTCTTTTTCAACACCACTCTGAACTTGGAAAACAAACATCTTTTGATTTGGGAATTCAACATTTATCTTCATGGACAAATGTGCAGGATTATGCGCCATCCGACTGGATGAAAAACACTTTTTCTGCCGGCCTTAATCACAGTTTCAGCAACCATACCTTGCGAACAAATCTATATTATAAGCGAAATCATAATCGCTATTATGGTTTCAAGCCAGACGACTTTCCAAATGATAATTTTACAAAAGATTCAATTGCTCAGCATTATCAGAACATTGGAATAGAAACCGTGTTAAACAGCAACTATAAAGATTTTTATGCACTGCATCATAAAGCCTCCATTCGATATAATAATTTCAGAGATCGATTTAAAGCCAGTGAACAAAGCTTTGAAATTGATGCTGATTTAAGGAAAAATTTCGAACTGTTCCGTTATTCAGGTACACAAACAATTGGATTAGACATCGAAAACGGATTCTATTCCAACAAAGATTCAATATCGGGATTTAATGATTTCCGGCTTGGTTTGTTACCCAGTTTGAAGCTAACTGGTAGTTTCTACGAATTTAGCGCAGGCTTTCGCTTCGAATTTATGAACGACTCCAGTTCCCATCTATTTGCTTATCCCATGCTTTCCGGCAAGCTGTTTATGTTCGATCAAAAAGTTGAGCTTTTTGCAATGATGGATGGTCAGATTGAACGGCATAACCTAAGCCAGATTACTGAAATCAATCCATTTTTGCGTTCAGGTGAGATGGCATGGTGGTCCAATTCGCGCTTTATCTTTGAAACCGGCATTAAAACAGGAGTCATAAAAAATCTGGATTTGCATCTTGGACTTCGTTATGAAGAAACTGATCATGCAGGATTTTTTATCACAGATACGAGTACAGTATTTCAAAATACGCTGACAGTAGCTTTTGACAATATCAAAAAACTGCGCTTTTCCGGAGAAGCCTCTTATAAGCTGACAGACAAAATTAATATTGGCACCCGCTTACTTTTTGACCAATATACGATGGACAGCCTCACTAAAGCATGGCATATGCCAGGTTTCCAGATGCATTTCATAGCCGGATACCAGTTTGATGAAAAACTAAGGTTGAAGTCGGAATTGCTTTTCGAAGACAAGCGCTATGCACCCTCTTATGTGAATGGCATCGAGAATCTTGTTACGCTTAAACCAATCACAGACATAAATCTGGGAGCTGAATATGCAATAAATGAGCAGTTTACAGTTTTTGCACAGGTAAACAACCTCCTTCACAACCGTTATGAGCGGTTCTATAATTACCCTGTTCAGGGGCTACAACTTTTTGCAGGGATGAGTTTAAGGTTTTAGTTTGGGAAAAATCAAATTAATCTTTTGCCTGAATTGGCAAAAACAAAGGTCAAAATTTCATCAAAAAATGAACTTCAATGCTTGATAAGCGTGACATCTTCAGCTTGAACACAAAGCCATATTTTTCCTGAACTGACAACAAAATCAGGGTCTGCATGCACAACTAATTTTGTTGGTTGCTTTAAAGTTTCACAAATGAGTTCGAGAAATTCTCCAAAATACAACTGTTCCAGCACCTTAGCCTCAAATGCACCTTCAGTATGTGCTTCGGCAATCCTAAAAGCCCTTGGTCTGATAGATACCAAATTCTTTTCATGGTCAGTTTTTTGTATAGTGAGATCGAAACAATCTTCCAAAAACATTGAATTTGAATCAACTGCAATGATATTTGTTTTACCAAAAAAGGAAGCAACATATGAATCTGCAGGTTTTCTGTAAACCTCTTCCGGAGTTCCCTGTTGAATTGTTACACCTTTCTTTAAAACGAAAACCCTGTCGGCAATTGCTAAAACATCACGCGTATCGTGTGTTACAAAGATTGCAGTTGTTCCTGCCTTTCTGATAATGTCTCGCAACTCAAACCTCAATTCATTTTTGCGCATCGCATCCAGATTGCTGAAAGGCTCATCGAGCAGCAATATTGCCGGGTCAGGAGCCAATGCCCTGGCCAAAGCAACGCGCTGCTGCTGACCTCCTGAGAGCTCATGCGGATAACGCTTTTCCAATCCTTTAAGCCCTGTCAGAGCTACCATTTCAATCAATCTCTTTTGTGCTTCATCCTTGTTTAATCTGAATAAACCAAAAAGAATATTTTCATTCACTGTTTTATGCGGAAAAAGCGCATAATCTTGAAAAACAATTCCAATCCCCCTTTTTTCAGGGGCAGTCACAAAATCTTTTGAAGCAATCTTTTGACTCTTGAGTTTTAGAAAGCCATCATCAGGTTTTTCAAAACCAGCTATCATCCGAAGGATTGTTGTTTTACCACAGCCACTTTCACCAAGAAGCGCAACAATTTCACCTTTTAATATATTCGCATTAAAGTCGTTAACAGCAAACTCAATTTCTCCTGCATACTTCTTCTTCAAATTGAAAGCCTCTAAAACAATCATACTTTTCTCCTCCCAATTAAACGATTGATGATCAAAACCGGTACCAGGCCCGCTAACACAATCATGACAGCCGCCGGCGCTGCCTCTGAAACACGCTCATCAGAAGCATATTCAAATGCCCTGATGGCAAGTGTGTCAAAATTAAATGGCCTCAACAAAAGTGTCAGAGGCAACTCTTTGAGCACATCGATCATTACAAGTAAAAATCCTGAAACTATGGACGCACGAAGCAATGGTAAACTGTTAAACCATAGGTTTCGGAATTTTCCTGCACCAAGTGATAAAGCCGCTTGATCGATGCTTTTTGAAATTTTCTCACTTCCACTTTCAACACTCTGGTATCCAACAGCCATAAAACGAACGAGATAAGCGTAGATTAATCCAAACCAGGTGCCTGTAATTACAATTTTTAAGCCCCATTGCCGGATGAAAAAGTTTTCGGTCCAGGTTAGAATTACAAGAAGTCCAAGAGCAACTACAGCGCCGGGAAGTGCATAACCTAGTGTCGAAATTACTGAAACCACCTTCAACCGTCTGGAATTATATAAGCGCAAGGTATAAATTATCAAAACAGATGAAATCATTACAATCAGTGCAGAAATTGCAGCCAGTAAAAAACTGTTTGCAAACAAACGTATAAAACCTTGAGAAAGAAATTGTTCCCAGGTATCAAAAGACCAGTAAACCAACTGAAGAAATGGAAATGCAAAACCTATCAAAAATGGAATTGCACTGAAAAAAGAAATGAGCCAACCGCCAAATCCTGGAACTTTAATTCTTGACATCAATTTACCTTCAGAAACTCCGGAATAGCGCATTCGCCGACGTTGCATTTTCTCAAAAATCAGTAAAAAAAGAACGAAAACCATCAGATAAACAGCAAGTTTCATTGCAGCACTTTTATCTCCAAAAGCAAACCATGCTGAGAAAATGCCCGTTGTAAAGGTGTCGACTCCAAAGTATTTCACCAGTCCATAATCATTCAGTATTTCCATTAAAACAAGCGAAAGTCCAGCTGCAATTGCCGGACGTGCCATCGGCAAGGCAAGATTAAAATAGGTGTAAATTTTTGAACGTCCTAACGAAGCGCTTGCCTCAAACATTGTTGCAGATTGCCTGTCGAAATATGCTTTTGCGATAAGATAAATGTAGGGATACAATGCAAAAGAAAAAATCACAATTGCACCTGAAATACTTAAAATGTCAAAAAACAGAAACTGTCCGGTGTTCCATCCAAAAGTATTTCGCAAAAAAGTGTAGGCCGGAGAGGTGTAATCAAGTATACCGGCCCATGCAAATCCACTGATATAAGCAGGAATTGCGATAGGCATTATCAATGCCCAACTGAAAAAGTTTCTTCCCGGAAAATCAAAATTACTGATAAACCAAGCCAGATTAACTCCAAAAATCAAACTGATAGTTGAAACTCCTATTGCCAGAATCAGAGTGTTTTTAATGTATTCGGGGACTAGTTCGGTACGAATATGCATCCAAAAAATCCCTGCATCTTGCCATAAACCGCTAAATATAACCAGAACAGGCATGGAAATCAGCAAGGTTATAATGAGTACAGAAATTACCCAAGGTGAAAAAAACGATTTGGAAAGGATGTTTTTCATCGGCCTCTATTTCCAGCCAGCCTGATTGGCAATCATCATGGCCTCAGGTAAATACATATTTAATGAATTCAGGTTAATTGAATCTTCCTTAAAGGTTCCCCAGTTTGTTAAAAGCGCGGGCCATGATGCTTCCGGATTCACGGGATATTCAAAGTTTTCTGACGAAAGATATTCCTGCGACTCAACACTCAGAAGAAATTTGACAAGTTCAAGGGCATTTTCTCTGTTTGATGAAGAGGCCGTCAGTGCAACTCCACTTACATTGACGTGCGTTCCTCTATTTCCCTGATTTGGAAAAATGATTCCAACCTGTTGAGCTACTTCCCGCTCTTCAGGATTGGAAGAGTTTAACAAAAGTCCTAAGTAATAGGTATTTACAAGGGCTACATCTCCAATTCCGGCAGCAATTGCCTTCACTTGATCACGATCGTTTCCTTTGGGTTCCTGTGAAAAATTGGTAACCATTCCGCTTACCCAATCTCTGGATTTATCAACTCCCAGGGCGCTTATTATTGAAGCTATCAGACTTTGGTTGTAATGACTTTGTGAAGACCGTGCCAGGATTCTGTTTTTCCAACGAACATCTGTAAGATCTTCATAATTAGCTATTTCACCATCTTTTACGCGACCCTTATCATACACTATCACTCTGGCTCTTTTAGTTAGACCAGTCCACATACCATTCGGGTCACGTAAATTCGACGGCACCTTATCCTCAAACACTTCATTTGGAATGGCCTGAAGCAAACCCAGATTTGCAGCCTGACTCAACCTGCTTACATCAGCCGTAATAAAGAGATCGGCAGGTGAGTTTTTTCCTTCTACCGTAAGTCTGTTGATTAGCTGGTCACTATCAGCCTTTATGAGATTAACCTTTATGCCGGTTTGATCAGAAAAACGTTTAAAAAGTTCTTCATCTGAGCTGTAGTGGCGTCCGGAATAAACGTTAATTACTTCATCTTTTTCAATCGAACATGATTGAAAAAGAAGTAGAAACAAAGAAATAAGAAAAATGTAATAGCGCATGTGCAAGTTTTATAATTCAACGGCAAAATTAATTAGAATCATTCTGGATAAGCGATGTAAAAATCTGCTTTGTGTTAAAAAGAATTAAAATTTCTGATACATTGAGGTCTTAATTTTTTATTCATGCTCCTAATGATTTCATATGAAGGACTTACATTTGTACATAACTCCCCCAAAAACTAATATTTCACCTTATTAATTTGTTAGCAGTTGAAGTGTGAAACCCATTAATGTTATTGAATATAAGATTTTTACATAAATATTACATGATAATTTCCAGTACATATTGAATTAATCAGAAATTGTTAATAAATCACGAAAATTGAATCTGATCAAAGGAAAATAATTCATGAAAAAATCGTATTTTTGCACGTTATTTTAAATATATTGACTTGATTAGATATGACAGAAGCAGAAAAAAGAATTATTGATACCAACGAATATAATGCCAGTAACATTCAGGTGCTTGAAGGTTTGGAAGCCGTGCGCAAACGCCCTGCGATGTACATTGGCGATGTGAACATAAGAGGTTTGCATCATTTGGTTTATGAAGTGGTGGATAATTCCATCGATGAGGCTATGGGTGGCTATTGCAATTTGATTGATGTCACCATTCATGAAGACAATTCCATCTCAGTTTTAGACAACGGAAGGGGTATTCCAACAGGTCTGCATGAAAAAGAAAACCGCTCTGCACTGGAGGTTGTAATGACTGTGCTTCATGCTGGCGGCAAATTTGACAAAGGTTCATACAAAGTATCAGGCGGTTTACACGGTGTTGGTGTAAGTTGCGTCAACGCGCTTTCAGTTCATCTTCGTGCAGAGGTTTATCGTGAAGGTAAAATGTTTGTTCAGGAATATTCCTGTGGCAAGCCACTTTATGATGTGAAAGCTGTTGCAGATTCAGACAAAAATGGCACAAAAATCACCTTTAGACCTGACTCAAGTATTTTCATCACAACGGATTATGATTACAGCATCCTGGCATCACGTATGCGGGAGCTTGCATTTTTGAACAGAGGACTGACGATTAACCTTACAGACGAGCGGGAAAAAGACGACAACGGTGCCTACAAAACTGAAGTCTTTTATTCTGCGAATGGTTTGCCCGATTTCATCCAATATCTTGATGAAAGCCGCGAGAAACTTATTCCTTTTGCCATTGCAATTGAAGGTGAGCGCAATGATATTCCGGTGGAGATTGCAATGCAATATAATGTTTCCTTCTCCGAAAACCTTCACTCATACGTCAATAACATCAACACTCACGAAGGCGGAACTCACTTAGCTGGTTTTCGGCGTGGTCTTACACGCACTCTGAAAACCTATGCTGAAAAGTCTGGTATGCTGGCCAAGCTTAAGTTTGATATCAATGGAGACGACTTCAGAGAAGGACTTACTGCAATTATTTCGGTGAAGGTTCCGGAACCTCAATTTGAAGGTCAAACCAAAACCAAACTTGGCAACAACGAGGTAATGGGTGTGGTTGACCAAATCGTTAGCGAGCATCTTTCCAACTATCTTGAAGAGAATCCAAAAGAGGCGAAAACGATTGTCAATAAGGTCATTCTTGCAGCAACAGCAAGGCATGCAGCACGCAAG
>JAGXRB010000260.1 GCA_018336075.1 Bacteroidota bacterium | reverse complement strand
CAGATCGGTGGAAGATACTATTTCAACGACCGCGTTGGAGTAAATCTTGAGTTTGGTGGCGGCAATGCCTTTTCAGGAGGCAAATTTGGACTCACTGTCAAAATATAATCATTAGCTCTCATAAATCAGTCTTTGAGAAACATGAAACGCTTGATTGATTCTCATTAAAAATGACACAAAAGAGCTTTTTTCACAATTAAATGAAATAAATTAAATAATACTAACAGATGAAAACAACCGGAATCATAATAATTGCAATTGGCATCCTTTTGACCATTTTTACAACATTCAAATTTTTTACCAAGGAAAAGGTTGTTGATATTGGCGCTCTTGAAATCACCAGAGATAAGCCAAATACCTTCAGCTGGTCGCCCATAGTCGGAGTTCTTACTATAGGTTTGGGCGCAGTAATTTTGTGGCAGTCTTCCAGAAAATCAAACTGAGTTCATTGAAAACTGAATTCAAATAATTTCAATTATTTGAAATTACGATACAAGAAATTAGTATTATGAAATGAAATATCATTTTCTGTTTATTCCGTTGTAAAAGTAAAAAAAAGGCAGATGGCTTCCTGAAAACGATCGGGATGCCACCTGCCATTCTATCATTAAAGCGATTAAAGAATATTGACATTTAAAAATATAATTGGATGCGTCGGCTTGAGGTTTGTTGCGCAGATCAAAAAATAAATATGAATAAACGAAGCATATGTTTCCCCGAACAACAATTCTAAAATAGTACATGAAACTTTATATTAAATATATGGTTAGTCTTCGCTGCAAGATGCTTGTGAAGGAAGAATTAAAAAAAATGGGATTGCATTTCATTATTGTCGAACTCGGCGAGATTGAAATCATGGAAGATATTACATTTGCTGAACGAGAACATCTTAAAAAGGCGCTGCTGAATTCAGGCCTGGAACTGATGGAAGACAAGAAATCTGTGTTAATAGAAAGAATAAAAAACACCATCATTGAAATGATTCATATTTCGGATGAGTTACCCAAAGTAAACTATTCTGAATACATCAGCAAAAAACTAAACTACGACTATACCTATCTGGCTAATATATTTTCAGAAATGAAAGGCATTACCATCCAGCAATTTATAATCATCCACAAGATTGAGAAAATCAAAGAACTGTTGATGTATCAGGAATTCAATCTCACTGAGATATCCTATATGATGCAATACAGCAGTGTCGCACATTTATCAAATCAATTCAAAAAAGTCACAGGAATGACACCTTCAGTTTTTAAAAATTTGAAAACAAAAACCCGTCATCAAATCGAAGGAATTGAAGATCATCGAAAAATACAGCATTAAAATGGAGACCCTAAAAAAACAAGAGTCGTTGTTTGCCAGGAGGCTGATTGAAGCCAGTCTTGATCCATTGGTCACCATCAGTCCGCTTGGAAAAATTACCGATATGAATCAGGCAACAGTTAATATAACAGGCCTGGATCGTGAAAATCTTACGGGAACAAATTTTTTCGATTATTTTACTGAACCTCAAAAGGCCAAAGAAGTGTACCAGATGGTGTTTGCCAACGGATCTGTTGTCGATTCCCCATTGACATTGAGGCATGTAGACGGCAAACTGACTGATGTTTTATTTAATGGTTCGGTCTATAAAAACGATAATGGAAAAGTTTTGGGCGTTGTGATTGTGGCAAGGGATGTTACGGTTCAGAAAAGAATTGCGACAGAACTTATAGAAGCGAAAATATTTGCTGAACTGGCTACAGAACTGGCTATTGAGGCCAAGGCAAAAGCTGAAAGTGCCACAAGCATTGCAAAAGATGCTGTAAAAGCAAAACAGCAGTTTTTATCTAACATGAGCCATGAAATAAGAAGCCCTATGAATGCAATTATAGGATTCACAAAAGTACTGTTAAGAACCGATTTAACAGCAAAACAAAAGGAATACATGACAGCCATTAAACTGAGTGGCGACGCGCTTATCGTGCTCATCAACGACATTCTTGATCTGGCAAAAGTAGAAGCCGGGAAAATGGTATTCGAAAAAATACCATTCCGTCTTTCTCTGTCTATCGATGCAATGCTTCATTTATTTGAGCAAAAAACTCAGGAAAAGAACCTCACTTTGGTGAAAGAATATGACGAGAATATTCCAAAAATCCTGTTGGGTGATCCGGTGCGTTTGCATCAGATCATTCTTAACTTAATAAGTAATGCTGTAAAATTTACCGTGAAAGGCAAGATTTCTGTTTCTGTGTGCATCTTGCAAGAGGACGAAGAAAAGGTAACCCTCGAATTTGCAATTTCCGATACAGGCATTGGTATTCAAAAAGAAACCATCGGAAAAATTTTCGAGAATTTCCAACAAGCATCCAGCAGCACTTCCCGCATGTATGGCGGAACTGGTCTTGGCCTGGCCATTGTTAAGCAACTTGTCGAAAATCAAAAGGGTACTGTAAAAGCAGAAAGCAATCCTGGTGAAGGTTCAACTTTTAGTTTTGTACTTGATTTTATGAAAACATCGGAAGAACCGGAAGAAGAAATGGAAAATGTGGAATTCGATAAAAAACTGAACAGCATAAAAGTTCTGGTGGCTGAAGACATTCCCCTCAATCAGCTCCTTATGAAAACTTTGCTTGATGATTTTGGTTTCCAAAGCGAGATTGTCAGCGACGGGAAAATTGCAGTCGAAAAACTAATGACAAATGCATATGATATTATCCTGATGGACCTGCAAATGCCCGAAATGAACGGCTTTGAAGCCACAGAATATATCCGCAGGAAATTGAAACTCAATATACCAATCATTGCCATCACTGCAGATGTTACTACAGCCGATCTTTCAAAATGTAAAGCTGTCGGGATGACTGATTATATTGCCAAACCAATTGATGAAAGACTGCTTTACAGCAAAATAATTGGTATTCTGAAAAAGAACAAGCACAAAGGACTGACTAAACCTGTTCCTGTTGCAAAAGAAGAAGTCCCTCATATCAAATACACCAATCTTGAATATTTAAAGCAACGTACAAAATCAAATCCTGATTTGATAATGCAGATGATTTCACTCTATCTCACACAAACCCCGCCATTAATCAATGCAATGAAGGAGAGTTTGGCTGAAAAGAACTGGGATGGCTTGTATGCTTCAGTGCATAAACTGATTCCTTCATTTCTAATCATGGGCATCGACACTGATTATGAGAAAATGGCAAAAGAAATTCAGGAAAATGCAAGGACGAAAAAAAAGCTTAAGGAAATTAAACCATTGGTCAGGCAAGTTATGAAGGTTCTAAAACAATCCTGCAAAGAATTAGAAATTGAATTAAACACTATTAAAGATAAACAAGCATGAGACAGAAACAACCAGTAAAGATATTCCTTGTCGATGATGACTCGGTTTTTCTGAAATTACTGGAAATCGAATTTATTGAGAATGGAGATTTTGATATCGAAACATATGAATCGGGAGAGCAATGCATTAAAATGCTCAAAAACAAGCCTGATATCATTATCCTGGATTACCTGCTCGATGGCGTTAACAAGAATGCCATGAACGGACTGGCAACACTTGACAAAATTAAGGAATACGATCCCGAAATACCTGTCATCATCCTTTCGGGCCAGGACAAAATTGAGGTGGCTGTCAACTGCATGCACCACAAAGCTACCGACTACGTCGTAAAAAGTGAGACTTCATTTCTGCGATTAAAAAAAATCATTAACAAAGAACTGCAATACAACAAAATGGAAAAACAGTTGAACTGGTACATGGAAAGAATGTAATGCCCCCTATGTAAAAAACATGCTGATGATACAATGCATGGAATCATATCGGTTTTTTTAATGAGCGAACTGATTCAACACTAGGGTAATACATAAATATTTGACTATTAGCGATATTTGAAGTAATTTTATAAAAAAAATGAAAGAAATTTGAAACTCTACATTAAATACATGGTAAGCCTCCGTTGCAAAATGGTAGTTAAGGAAGAGTTGAAAAATCTTGGACTTCATTACATCAATGTTGACCTGGGCGAAGCTGAGATTTTTGAAAATTTAAACAATGAACAGCATCAAAAACTCAAAGAAAATTTATCCAGATCCGGGCTTGAATTGCTCGATGATAAAAAAAACATTCTGATAGAAAGGATCAAGGCAGTGATTATCGAAATGGTTCACTACTCCGAAGAGCTGCCCAAGATAAATTACTCAGATCATATTGCCGAAAGACTGAATCACGATTACACTTACCTTTCCAATACCTTTTCAGAAGTGAAAGGGATCACTATACAACAGTACATCATTTATCACAAAATTGAAAGAGTAAAAGAACTACTCTTGTATGACGAACTCACACTCACCGAAATCTCTTACCGAATGCAATACAGTAGTGTGGCGCACCTGTCAAACCAGTTTAAGAAAGTAACCGGGCTCACCCCTTCGTTTTACAAACAGCTCAAACAAAAAAGACTGGGAAACCTTGAAAACCTGTGATACTTGTAATCTTTTCCAGATTAAGTGTAAGGCTTTCCACATTGAATTATAAGAACTTTGTAATCAATAAATTTACTTGAAAAGTTGCCATTTTATAGGGCTTTTAATTTTGTGACCTTGAGGAATTGGATCTCAGTTTAAAGCCGAAGAATTATTGATACGAAACAATACTGGATAAAACAAAATAGCATGAAAAACTTAAAAGAAAGCCCTGAAATGGAAAAATCGGTAGCCCATATCATCGTCGAAATAATCCAATATATGCCTAACGCGGTGGTTAGCAAAACAATCATAAAGAAAACTACAGGCAATGTAACTGTTTCCTCTTTTGATGCTGGCGAAGAAATGGCTGAAAAAATTTCACCTTTTGATACTTTTATTCAAATCATCGATGGAAAAGCCGAACTTCATATCAATTCACAACAGTACAGACTGAATCTTGGTGATGGCATTATTATCCCAGCGCATTCAAAGCATAATTTCAATGCCAATGAGCAATTTAAAATGGTTTCTACAATAATTAAAAGCGGCTATGATATTTGATCAATAGTCTGAAATAATTATGATATAAAAGAACTTATACAATGACATAGAAGAAAATGTTCTTTGGTTAGAATATAGTCCTGCCCATCCTTAAATCCGCTGGTTTTTGGTTGGGCAGGATTGTTTTTATTTGATTCGAAATCGCCTTCACAGTCAATATAAACATATTGCAATCTGTCATTTCAAAACAATGTTTATCATAACACAAAAACTGTGAAATATATAAGTTTATTACATCATTGTGTAATGCTTTTGCATCAGTTTAGCAGCATCTTTGCTGCATGAAGAATACTGATAAATTAAAGAAAGTGAAAAAGTCAAAAGAGTTTTCAAACATCGCATTTGCAATGATAGCAGGTGCAGTCACAGGTGCTGCCTTAGGCATACTTTACGCCCCGTCAAAAGGTAAAAAACTACGAAAAAAAATAAACCGTTTTACCAAATACATCAAAACTGATTTGCTTAATTATCGGGCATGCGATGAAAAAACAATTCCGGATTTGGAATCTGAAATTGGGAATTGGGAAGAACCCCAGCGAGTTGATGATTGATTAAATGTGCATAGAATGTAATCAAAACTTAATACAGAATACATATAGCGGAGAAACCTAAAACAATTTAAAATGAAAACCAGGGTGCTAAAACTATGGATGGGAGTTCTTGTAGTTATGCTGTTTCTTAGCGGTTGTATTCAATTGACAAACAATAGCATAACACCTCATCTGGTTCAAAAAACCGGACTGAAAACAATGGAGTCGGTTTCAACAGAAATCGAACTTGATTCACTCTATGAAATATTTAAAAACTATCAGGCAATTGAACTTGAAATAGCATCAAATCAGCTTGCAATAAGTGGATTATTGCAGAAAATAGAAAAAGAAGGTCTTATCAATACAGCAATATTTGCAATGATTCTAAGCAATCTGGAACCCACAAAAGCAGAATTTAATGCTTTGCCCCATAATAGAAATCTCACTATAAATGCTGCATTGGATACAATGAACAGAATTCTTAAAAATGATATATACAATTTCAATGAAACATATTTTACAATGGTCGAAATCAAAAATAATTAACAATTAAACCTTACACCATGAAAACAAAAGAATGGATTAAAAACCTTAAAAACATCGGCATAATCTGCTCTGTAGCAGCGCTGATATTTGCAATGAGTTCGTGTGCAACAAGAGCAAACTTTTTATCATCCTCTGTAGTGCCTGCTGCCAAAGGCGCAGTAAAAGTTACTCAAGACAAAAATAACAATTACAAGATCAGTCTCAGCATTTCAAATCTGGCTGAATCAACGCAACTTTCACCTCCAAAATCAGCTTATGTTGTTTGGTTGGTTTCTGACAATAAGTCAACGAAAAATATAGGTCAGATTGTAAGCGGTACTGGCTTCATGTCAAAAAAACTAAAGGCAAGTTTTGAAACAATCACATCTTTTAAACCTTCAAAGATTTTTATAACCGCTGAAGATGATGCAAGTGTGCAATACCCTTATTCACCAGTTGTACTTACTACCAGCGACTTTTAACGAATCAATCCTAAAACTCTGGGTTGATGGATTAGTTCGCAATTTGTCGCAATTACACAAAAGGCAACTATGCCTTGAAATAGTAAAATATTCTTTTTATCAAAATTTTAATTTAATTTTTACACAATGAAAAAAATCAATTTATTATCCATTCTGCTGATGCTCGCAATGTTCATTTCTCTTTCAACTGCATCTGCCTCAGAGCTGAAGAAGTCAGAGAAAAACACAGCAACTGCAAGCACCGAAAACACACTCAGTGCTGAGGACGTCAAAATACTCAATCTTCGCGTTGAAGAAATTCGCGATATGGACAAGTCCAATCTAACGATGCTTGAAAAACGCGAACTTAAGAATGAACTGAAAACCATAAAGAAGGACCTACGCAATAACAATGGTGCTATTTATATTGGTACAGGCACACTTTTGCTGATCATCATTTTGATTATCCTGTTGGTTTGATAAAAATGCTGAACAGATGCATTCCGCTAATTCCGGTTAGTGGAATGCATTGTTAATTAAATGTTTAGGTAAAACAATCTCTTCTTTCAGTGAAAAAAAATAAATTTAAATCAACCAATATGAATTCAGAAAAAATCATTTTAGGAGTACTGGCAGGATTAGCAGCAGGTGTTCTCCTTGGAGTACTTTTTGCGCCTAAAAAAGGATCAGTTATAAGGAATAAAATTGCTGACCAAATAACAGATTTAACAGACGAGATGAGAGATAAATATGAAGATCTGCTCACGGGAATTGTGCAAAAGATTGATACTGTTAAGGAAAGCATGATGGATATCTATTTGCATCAGAACAAAAAAAACTAAAAGTCGTCTCCTTACCTGAAAACAATTTTGACTTCAGGTTCAATCAGCACTATTTCCATTCGATATTTTTTGAATAGAAGTAGTGCTTTTTTTAAGTGCTGCAAGGGCGGCGCTTTGTTAACGCAAATGGGCTTTGAACAACTTACAAACTTTTTAATTTGAATACACATTTTCATAGCTGCATAAAAGCGCTGCTTTTGATAGCTTTTCTGCATTTGCCCGGACTTACAATGTTCGTTTCGGCACAGGAATACTTTCAGCAGGAAGTGAATCATACAATTCATGTAGCACTCAATGATCGGGTACATCAGTTGAATGCCTTTCAATCAGTTGAATATATTAACAATTCAGCGGATACCCTTTCATTTATTTATTTTCATCTCTGGCCCAATGCCTATGCCAACAATCATACAGCGCTGGCCAAACAATTGCTGCGCATGCGGGGCAAACAAAAACTGTTCAATCAGGCCACTTTAAGAGGAAGTATTGATTCTTTGAACTTCAAGGCCGCTGGTAAAATACTTCAATGGAATCTGCTTACCGATACCATCGACATCTGCAAAGTACTGCTGCATGAACCGCTCTTGCCCGGCGATTCAGTTATCATTACAACTCCATTCAGGGTAAAAATTCCAAAAGGAGTAAGCTCTCGTTTGGGCTATATCGGTGAATCCTACCAAATATCACAGTGGTTTCCAAAGCCTGCTGTTTTTGACCAAAACGGATGGCATCCAATGCCTTACCTTGATCAGGGAGAATTTTACAGTGAATTTGGACAATTTGATGTGCATATCACACTTCCTGAAAACTATATTGTGGGAGCCTCAGGTGAGTTAATGGATGCTTCCGAAATTGATTTCCTTGATCAACTGGCTTCCGACAGTTCATGGCATGGTGTACGTTACAAAAGTCAGTCCTTCCCTCCTTCTTCTGAAAAATTAAAGACGCTTCATTACAGAGGAAATCAAATTCATGATTTTGCCTGGTTTGCCGATAAAAGATTCAACGTAACACAAACAACTGTTAACCTTAAGCCATCCGGACGTGAAGTCACAATTCTCGTTTTGTTTACCAACCAGCAATCAAATCATTGGAAAAGCGCCAACAAATTTGCATCGAGGGCGATCATGCATTTATCGGAATGGATTGGCGATTATCCTTACACAACTTTTACAGTTGTACAAAGTGCGCTTTCAGCCGGCGCTGGAATGGAGTATCCCGGCCTGGCATTGATCGGGCACGTAGAGGATGCTTATGCGCTGGATGAAGTGATTGCACATGAAGCGGCACATATTTGGTTTTATAGCGCAATTGCAAGCAACGAACGCATTCATCCATATATGGATGAAAGCATCAGCTCGGCCTATGAGTTGCGTTATATGGATTTATACTATCCCAACAAAAAACTTTGGGAGGTCTATTTCACCAATCCTAAGCTGGCCAGGTTTTTCAATGTTAATCATATGCCATTGCAACGCATGTCTGAACTTTCATGGCTCAAAACAGCACGCACAAATCTTGAGCAGCCGATTGATCTGAAAGTAACTGACTTTAGTGATGAAAACTACGGAACGATGGTCTACAACAAGGCGGCATTAGGTTTCAACTATCTCAGAGCCTGGCTGGGCGATTCACTTTTCGATGCCACCATGCAGCAGTACTACCAACAATGGAAATTCAGGCATCCACAACCTGAGGATTTGCGCGAAGTTTTTGAACAACATACAACCAAAGATCTGAACTGGTTTTTTGATGATTTTCTGGGAACCACAAAAAGACTTGATTACAAATTACTTCGATTGAAAGACAATCGACTCCTTATTAAAAACAAAGGGAAGCTGGAACCTCCTTTACACCTTGCAGGAATGCAGGGAGATTCATTGATTTATGAACAATGGGTCGATGGTTTTTCGGGCAGACGGTGGATCAGCCTTCCGGATTCAGTTGTGGATGAAGTCATTCTTGATCCATTGCACCGGACTTCAGAAATTTTCAGGCTCAACAACAACATTCGCACCTCTGGCATGTTTCCAAAGGCTGATCCCATTAAAACGCAGTTTTACTTTACGCTTGAAGATCCTGCAAAACGAACGTTGATGTATATTCCGGCCATTAACTGGAACAGGGAAAACGGCTTTATGCTGGGGCTTGCTTTGCACAATGGTTTCATCCTTCCCAAACCAGTGGAGTACTTTCTGATGCCGTTCTTTTCGTTCAAAAACAATGATATAGCCGGCTTTGGTAAAATATCATTCAGATTTATTCCATTTGAATCTTTTATCAGGATGGGCATTGTCAGTCTCGACGGAGCTCGTTTTGCTGCCATTGGCAATCAAAACTATCACAAAGCCAAACTTGGTTTAAATCTATATTTCAGAAATGGAAATTTCATCAGTCCGTTTACGCATCAGGCTTTTGGCAATTATATTGTAGCTTCTGATCTTGACAGGATCAGAAAGCTGGAGCAAACTAAAATGATTTCGTTCGGGCAGTTGGGTTACAAACTTGAGAAGTCTTCGAATATCAATCCTTTTTCTTTGGTATCTACCTTTGAATTCAGCGCTGAATTTCAAAAAGTATTCTTCGATATGAAATACAGCTATAGTTATTACGGCAAGAACAACGGACTGAATATGCGCCTCTTTGCCGGATCGGTCTTGAAAAACAAGACTGGGATTCCGTTTTACAATATTGCCGCCGGCGGAAGAAGCGGGCGCGAACAATACCTCTATGAAGGAACTTTCCCCGATCGTTTCAGTGAGTTTCCACTTACATTTTGGTCGCGACAGATGACACTTTCTGAAGGCGGGCTGGTATCCTATGTGAACGATAGTCTTGGATTCAGTGATTGGGTTGTTTCAATCAGCTTCGACAGCAATCTTCCGTTCATTGAGGGAAAGCTTCCGGTAAAACCATTTCTCAATCTGATGCTGAATGAACAAGGCATCGGATCGGATAAACGACCTGTATTCATGATGGAAGCCGGCTTGAAGGCAGGTATCTGGAATCTCTTTGAAATATATTTTCCTTTCTTCATTTCAGAAAATTTAAAATCCGGCAATGCTGTATTCAAAGACAGAATCAGGTTTGTATTGTCAATTGATGCCATTCAGAAACTATAAATCCCATATATCAGCAATTCTGGACGGTATTTGCCGATTCGTGCAGATGCCGATGAAAATCGTCATTTGATAGGCATCAGAACGACATGTCTCATTGAAGAATATTGAAAGATTATTCGGTATTATCAGTGAATCATGTAACTTATTCTTAATCATATGTAATGTGATTTGCATCCACAAGAATGACCTTTGCCCAATAAAAAACAGTATAAATCTTAATTTTAAAAAGATGAAAAAATCTACTTTTAAATTTACATGGCTTCAGCCACTTATAGTTGTGATGCTGTTCATGGCATTTGCAATAAGTACTGATGCTCAAACAGCCGACAAACGATGGAATATCGGTTTGCATGGTGGTGCCGGACAGTACAACGGGGATCTCGGAAATGATTTCTATAAGTTTGATATGGCATTTTATGGTTTTGGCGGACTTTCAATTTCCCGTTATCTGGGAAATCGTCTCGATGTTACCCTCTCTGCTACAAAAGGTGAAATAGGCTTTCTTGAAGGGGCGTCGCG
This sequence comes from Bacteroidota bacterium, assembly GCA_018336075.1. Classification (GTDB taxonomy): domain Bacteria; phylum Bacteroidota; class Bacteroidia; order Bacteroidales; family F082; genus JALNZU01. The sequence continues at coordinate 30,491 of JAGXRB010000260.1, read as the reverse complement.
TTTTCGTCAGGAAATGGCTACTGCCACAATAAACTTCAGGTTTAATATTCTGGGTGAGAAATCCTTCTTCAGGCCATATATTTTTGCAGGCGGAGGTTTGTTGATGTTTGCAGATAATCTTGCAAAAGTAAACTCCAACGATGTTGATTTCGCAGCTCCCTCTTTTGGTGCAGGGTTGAATATCCGTTTAGGAAAAGCGGTTATGCTGAACCTGTCGGAAACATTTATCTATTCATCAAGCGATAAAAGAGATGGTGTTGAAATGAATTCAAACGACGCTTTCCTTTTGCATTCGGTGGGTTTGACATTCAACTTCGGTAAAAAGAAGGATGCTGACGGTGATGGTGTTGCCGATAGAAAAGACAAATGTCCAAACACGCCTCCGGGAGTTGCAGTTGACGAATTTGGTTGCCCTTTTGACAGTGATAATGATGGAGTTGTTGATCATCTGGATGAATGCCCGAATACTCCGGAAAATGTGGTGGTTGACAAAAAAGGCTGTCCGGTCGACTCAGACAATGATGGCGTGCCTGATTATTTGGATCAATGTCCCAACACACCTGCAAACGTATTGGTAGATGCTCAGGGATGTCCGCTTGACAATGATAACGATGGCGTGCCGGATTATCTGGATAAATGTCCGAATACACCTGCAAATGTATCGGTTGATCAGGATGGATGCCCACTTGATAGTGATAACGACGGGGTTCCTGATTATGCCGACAATTGTCCGAATACACCTCAAGGTGCCACAGTGGATGAATTTGGCTGCACGCTCGATACTGATAATGACGGTGTGCCAGATTATCTTGATAAATGCCCAACGATACCTGGCCCAATTGAAAACGATGGATGTCCGGTTTTGAAAAAAGAAGTTGAAATGCTTTTCCAAAAAGCACTTCAGGGAATAAAGTTTGATACCGGAAAATCATCAATCAAAGCGGTGTCGAATCCAATTCTTGATGCAGTTATGAAAGTGATGAATGAAAACCCATCCTATAAACTGATTATCGGAGGTCATACCGACAATGTTGGTGGTGAAAGCATGAACATGACACTTTCGAAAGACCGTGCAGATGCTGTTTCTAACTATTTAATCACAAAAGGAATAAGTCCAACGCGAATTTCTTCTTCAGGTTTTGGATATTCCATGCCGGTGGATGATAATTCAACAGCCGCAGGTCGCACACGCAACCGCAGGGTTGAACTGAGTGTTGAGTTTATCGAAGTGATTGAAGTGGATAAATAAGGCATAATACATATGTGAATGTTGGTTTTGCTCATTTGGGCAAAACCAACATTTTTTATTTATAAATAAACCCTTCAAAACAATCGTATGAAAATCATCAGAATCATCTTTTTGACGACAATATTTCTGTTGCTAACTTTTGCAGCTTCGTCATGCTTCACCACAAAAAAAGTCGAAAATAAAAAACATAAGCCTGTTGGTTGGTTCAAAAATTCAAATAATCCGCATCATCCGGCTACAACAAATCCTGGCCACACGAAATGGAAAAGCAACAAAAAGAAGAAGCACAAATAAGTTTTGTTGTCTATTTCAGCTCTGAAAATATGACTCTAAAAGTATTCATGAGTTACCCGACAGCTCAATTCTATCGTGCATAATTCTTTCATTTTATGCATGATTCATTTATTCAGGCTTGTGTTGTCTGGTTGGCCAGTTAACAAATGCTCAGTTTTACTTTGGTATAAACTGGATTTTTATCATTTAAAAATGTGTGAAACATGCAAATAATTTTAAAGATTGTATAATGAATTCAGGCTGAATGACACGGAACTTTGCAGCGTAATAATTCAGTTACAAAAAAATATCTTTAAGATGAAAGAAGATGCAACAAAACATGTAGAAAAAAGCTGGCCTGATCAAAAAAACAGGCTTAAAAATCAGTTTAATATTTTACGTGATAAAGACCTTCGATATGAAAATGGAAAGAAAGATGAGATGCTGGAAAAGGTTCGTCAAAAGCTTGGTAAAACCGAAGAGGAGTTTGAATCTTTGATGGCTGCACTTTAGCTTCATAAAACCGGTGAGCATCGTTTGACATTTATGGATAAGCGATGCTTTACTTTGTGTAAGCTGTTCATTTTGAACAGAATGAAAACTTTGAATGCTTCAATGGAACAACTGAGTTGTGATTCCTTTTGAAGCTTAAGTGAATTAAAGATCGTATGGTTCAGCATTTGAGCTCTGCTTTAAAGCTTCGTGGTTCTTTGATAAATGACTTGTATCATTAAAACGAAAACTAATTTAAATTTTAATTATCTGCAATTATAAACCAAAGATTGAATGGATAACGTATTCAAACTTCCTTTTTATGCAAAGGCATCCTTATTTTTAGTTGGAATGTTTGTTTTCATATGGATGATGTACATTGCAAGTGGAATTATTGTGCCCCTCATATTTGCACTCATTATTGCGGTCGTGCTATATCCTATAGTAAAATGGTTTGAAAGAAAAAAAGTAAACAGGATATTAGCCATCATATTTACATTAATCATTGCCTTTATGGCCATTGCAGGCCTGGGTATGCTGATGTATTCCCAGATGAGCAGACTCAGTATGTCGTGGCCGGAATTGGTGGAAAAATTTACACAAGTCTATAATGAAACGATGGCATGGGCTTCGGGCTACTTTGAAATAAGCCCAGAAAAAATCATCGATTACATTTCAACTGTCAAAGAAAAATTTTACAAGACCAGCGGCGATGCTATCGGGCAAACGATTATGAGTGTAGGCAGCGGGCTGGTCGTGCTGTTTGTCATTCCGGTTTATGTATTCCTGATTTTGTTTTACAAACCTTTGTTGCTTGATTTCTTTCATCAGCTTTTTGGCGCTGATCATAAGACCACGGTAAGCGAAATCATCAACCAGACTAAAACAGTCATCCAAAAGTACCTCTCCGGCCTGATTATCGAAATTATAATCATTGCTGTGCTCAATACAGCAGGGCTGATGATTTTGGGAATAGAATATGCATTATTGCTCGGAATTATTGGCGCATTGCTCAATGTAATTCCTTATATAGGCGGCATTGTGGCCGTTGCTTTGCCTATGATTATTGCGCTAATCACAAAAGATTCGCCGATGTACGCATTGTATGTGCTTGCAATTTATTATGCGATTCAGCTGATCGACAACAACTACATCGTACCAAAGATTGTGGCTTCAAAGGTGAAAGTCAATGCCCTTGTTTCTATTGTGGTCATTTTTGCTTTCGGTGCACTTTGGGGAATACCGGGAATGTTTCTTTCCATCCCTATCACAGCAATTTTCAAAGTGATTTGCGACCGCATTGAATCCTTGAAACCTGTTGGTTTTTTACTGGGCGATACCATGCCGGTAATAGGCATACTTAAAATAGCGACAATTCTGGAAAGCGTTGAAAAGCTTAAACCCATCATTAAGTCACCAAAGCGTCCAACCGGGTCAAATAACTGATCGTAAAACAATTGATGAAATCTCAGGATGATTAAATTAAAATCAGATAACGAAAAATGAAGAACAAATACATCATAATGGCACTCGATCCGATGGTGAAAGCGAAAGATATTGTTTCGCTTCAGACGGTCAAACTTGCCGAAAAAGCAGTAGAAAAGAAAGACATTGCTACTTTGTTTTTTTCTGATTTGGGAAATATGGCAATGTTTGTTGCACGCACCACCAAAGAGATGTTTTCACGCGACTTCGAATTCAAGGAGTTCTTACGTCAATGTTTTGAAATCGGAAACAAATCGCTTCCATTAATAGCCATCACTGGTGCTATCATGGGATTGGTGCTTACAATTCAATCTCGCCCGGCTATGGCCGAGTTTGGTGCTGTGACCATGCTGCCAGGTATGGTTGCGCTCTCAATTATCCGGGAAATTGGACCAGTTATAACTGCACTTATCCTTGCCGGCAAAATTGGGTCAGGCATGGGTGCCGAACTTGGTTCAATGAAAGTTACCGAACAAATTGATGCAATGGAGGTTTCGGCCACCAACCCCATCCGATATCTGGTGGTAACCCGCGTATTGGCGATAACACTAATGTTGCCTCTGCTGGTACTTTTTGCTGATGCTTTTGGCATTTTCGGGAGTTGGATCGGCGTCAACATTAAGGGAGATGTTAAAATGATTCTCTTTATCTCGCAGGCATTCAAATCGATAGATTTTATGGACTTCTTCCCTGCCCTGATAAAAACATATTTTTTTGGCGCAGTGATCGGCTTTGTGGGTTGCTATAAAGGCTATAATGCCGGACGAGGAACCGAAAGTGTAGGAATTGCTGCCAATTCTGCAGTCGTTATTTCATCTCTGCTCGTTATCGTTGTCGATTTAATCGCCGTGCAGATTACAGATATGTTGCTATGAAAGATCTAAAGGAAGAACAAAAGACAATGAAACAAGATGGCTCACAAGCGCGTGAGGTGGTCGTGGATATCAAAAATCTAAAAAAGAGTTTTGGTAAACTGAATGTTTTAACAAATATTCATCTGAAACTTTATAAAGGAGAAAATCTGGTTGTACTTGGCAAATCAGGTACAGGAAAATCTGTACTCATTAAGTGCATCGTCAGACTCTTAGATCCCGATAGTGGCACAATTGAAGTGCTTGGGCAAGAGGTCAGCACGATGAACAACAAAGATCTTGAGGATGTGCGGAAAAAAATCGGATTTCTTTTTCAAAGTGGCGCATTGTACGACTCAATGACGGTGAAAGAAAACCTGGAGTTTCCAATCAAACGCATCAGAAAGGATTTGAAAGGCGCAGTAATTCAGGAAAAAATAGAAGAAGCACTTACCAATGTTGGACTTGCTGATGCCCTGAACAAAATGCCATCGGAACTGTCAGGCGGCATGCGCAAAAGAATCAGTCTGGCGCGCACCATTGTCGTTGATCCGCAGATCATGCTTTATGATGAGCCAACCACAGGGCTCGATCCGGTTACTTCTGATGAAATCAGCGTTCTGATCAACGAAGTGCAGAAAAAATATAAGACATCTTCAATCATTATCACCCACGATATTGAGTGCGCGCGCGCTACAGCCGACAGAATTATTATGCTGAGTGAAGGCGAAGTTTATTTCGAGGGAACCATTGAAGATTTTGACAATTCAGAAGACGACTTAATAAAAGCATTTTTTAAAAAAGGCTGAAAATATATAACTGTTGAAAGCAATAAACTTTCAGAAATAAAAAAATACTATCACGATTAATAAAATCAGATCATGAAATCATCAAATTTTAAAGTGCGGTTAGGGCTTTTTGTAGCCGGAGGTTTTATCCTCTTTGCCGTTGCAATATTTCTGATTGGAAGACAGAAAAATCTCTTCAATCCAGTATTTAAACTTACCACAACCTTTCACAATGTAAGTGGTCTTCAGGTAGGAAACAACATCCGCTTTTCGGGTATCAATATCGGAACAGTGGAAAGCATAAAAATCATCAATGATACAACTGTGCAGGTTGACATGATTATTCAGCGATCGGTGCAGCAGTTTATAAGAAAAGACTGCCAGGTTTTGATTGGTTCTGAAGGTATTATAGGCGATCGTGTTCTGGTAATCACGCAAAGCACGACCGAGTCGCCTCAGGTTCTTGGTGGACAGTCACTCCTCTCTGTCGAACCCACCGAAACGGATGCCATTCTTGTAAGTCTGAGTGTAACCGCAAAACATGTTGAGGTTATTACTGAAGAGCTGGCCCAGATTATGACCAACATCAATCAGGGGAATGGTACATTGGGTAGGCTTATTCAGGATTCGACGATTGCGAAAGACATCAACGAAACAATTATCAACTTCAAAAACAGCAGTGCCGGTGTGGTCGAAAACATGGATGTTATCATGAAAAGCTTTAATAAAACGGCCGGTAATGTTCAAGTAACCTCCAACCAACTGGCCGAAATCGTCACCAGTGTCAATCAGGGTCAGGGCACTATTGGCCGACTTATTCAGGATACAACGGTGGCAGAAAATATCAACCAAACCATCATCAATCTCAAAAACAGCAGCAAAGGTTTGGATGACAACCTCGAAGCACTTAAAAGTAATTTTCTCTTCAGAAGATACTTTAGAAAAAGAGCAGAGGAAGAAGCAAAAATGAGAGAGGATTCTATCCTAATGAGAGAAGCTGAAATGAAGAGACTGCAAAAAGAAAATGTTATTCAAATTGACTGATGGGACTAAACGGAAAGTGAGAAAGGCATCTCCGGAATAATGCCGGACTTATTTTGAAGCACTAAATGTTATGGTTTACAGATTGCTTTTCATCTTTTCATTTTTATTCCTTGTGTCGTACTCATCCATTGCGCAAGTCAAACCGCCGAACCAGGATTCGCTGCGATACAGCGCCTTTGAGACTTACTCACAAAAGAAGAAAGTAACACGTTTTTTGCATAAACTTATTTTTAAGCCACTTAAACCAAAAACTTCCGACATCGATAAAAAAAAAGCCAAAGCTTCGAAATCATATCGAAAAGTTGAAGGCAAAGTTGTCAGAACCATTCATGTTTCAACTTTCGATCCTTTTGGCTACTATGTTCAGGACACCACGCTTAAACCAGAGAGTTTTTACCTCAAAGCAGCAAACAGTCTGCACATTAAAACCCAGGCCGGAATCATTAAAAACCTTTTGCTTTTTAAAGAAAATGAAACTTTTGATTCATTGCTTGTCAGGGAGTCAGAACGTTTGGTCAGATCACAAAAGTATCTGCGAGACGTTCGGTTTTACACCGTTGCAACTGCAGCAAACTCCGACTCGGTTGATGTAATTATTTACACCTATGATGTCTGGAGTATCATTCCGGAATTAAACATCTCACCTTCTTTTGTGGAAACAGGCATTACCGATAACAATTTTGCAGGCCTCGGACACCAGTTTCATGCCGATCGCAAGTGGAAACTTAATGATACACCAAATACAACCCGGTTGGGCTACTATGTTCCAAACATCAGTAATTCTTATATCAGCTCCAATGTCCGTTACATTTTTACCGGCAAATCAGATTCACTAAAAAGCATTGAACTGAAGCGAACATTTCACACACCGCTAACAAAGTGGGCTGGAGGAGTATTTCTCGGACAAATGAAAACCGCGCAGAACTACATTCACAATGACACAATATATCAGCTTCATTCCCGTGTGAATGAACAAGATTACTGGGGAGCGCGTTCGTGGCAGGTACTTAAAAAGTATTCAGCAGATGCACCTGTCAGCAACTATATTTTATCGGCAAGAATCTTGCGTTTGAGCTATCCTCAGCAGCATCCCGATGCCTTGGCAGCGAATCTGTTCAACAATCAGACTGGATTTTTTGCCGGCATTGGCTTCACTTCCCGAAAGTATATAAGAGATAAGCTCATCTTCGATTTTGGAAAAGTTGAGGATGTACCCGTTGGACAGGCATTTGGTCTGACGTTCGGATTGGATGTTCAAAAGACAAAACGGCTCTATTTTGGGGCAAAAGCAGCATTAGGAAACTATTATTCTTTTGGATACCTGAGCGCACATCTGGAATATGGCTCATATGTCGGAGCAAACAGCTTTCAGCAAGGCGCATTAACCAGCAGGATTAACTATTTCACCAAACTTATAACGATAGGAAACTGGAAAATCAGGCAATTTGTAAAACCAACAGTAATTGTAGGTCTTAACCGGCTTGCCACTGACAACCTGACTTTTAATGAAGATATGGAAGGTTTTGAAAAGCTGGCATATTCAGCCACAAGCATGATGGTTTTAACGCTTCAGACCCAGAGCTATTCTCCCTGGAATTTGATTGGTTTTCGCTTTGGGCCTTACATATTTTCCTCCTTTGGAATGCTTGGCAATGGCACTTCAGGTTTCAGCCACAGCAGGCTCTACACAGTTCTGGGATTAGGAATGTTGATCAAAAACGACTATCTGATGTTTAGCACTTTTCAACTTTCAATGTCATTCTATCCTTACATCCCAGGCGACGGTTATAATATCTTTAAAACAAATTCCTTTCAAACGAGTGATTATGGATTCAGAGATTTTGAAATTTCCAAACCCGGTATCGTGGTTTACAGGTAATAAAATAAGATGATTTTGAGAGAATATGGGAAGTCGGAATTCATTTCAGCATTCATTCAGGTGTGAAACATGTAACATGTTATCAGAAACATGCAACGCTTTTCACTTCAATACTGCCCACCTTTGTGCTGTGAAATTATTTTTCATAACTGTCCCGACAATTTCGGGAAAATAATAATCAACAATATGAATTCTACAGAACTAAAAGGAAACTGGAATGAGCAAAAAGGAAAGCTCAAACAAAAATTTGCTATTCTTACCGATGATGACCTGATGTTCAATGAGGGCAAAAAGGAAGAAATGTTTGGCAGACTCCAGAAGAAACTCGGAAAAACAAAAGAAGAGTTGCACAAAATTATCTCTGGTCTTTAAAAACCATTGTATCAGGCATCGTTCATTGAGCAGTTAATGAACGATGCTTTTTCTAAACAAGTTCAATTTAACACCCTTTCCAAATGAAAAAAAGAATGTATTATGCTTTAATTGTTGCAGTGTTGACAGCTGGATTTTTTGCGTCATGCGACTCTAAAGCCAAAAAAGTTGAAAATGCACAGGAAGATGTGCAAGACTCAAAACAAGCGCTAAAAGAAGCGCAGCAAGAGCTGAATGAGGAATATCCGGCATTCAGAATGGAAGCAGAGAAAAAAATAGCTGCAAACGAATTGCGTATCGAAGAATTGCTTGCCATCGTCACCCAGCCCGGAGAAAAGCTTCTTGATGATCTTCGTAGAAAAAGAATTGCAGAGCTAAGGCTGAGAAATGCCGACCTTAGAAACAGGTTGGATATCTATGAAAAAGAACATTCCGACTGGGAAGTATTCAAAAGAGAATTCAACCATGATATGAATGGACTTCTGGAATCAATCAGGGATATTGGCAAAAATAATAAGGACTAATATCCGGCAAATTCATCTGGATCTGACCATCCCAATCCTATGCTTTGGATGATGATTAGTCTCGATTTAAAATGCTGAATCTAAAAAGCTACAGTATTTCTGATACATAGCACAAATGAATTTAAAATATTGATAACTAATTCTATATAACTAAAATTATGAATCTAAAAAGAGTTTTTGGAGCAATTATTACTATTCTCGGAATTGCAGGTTTGATATACGCAGCAGTAGCATTTGCTGACACATCAGGCGACAACAGTAATGTGAAATCACTGGTAATATTCGGAGTCTTGGGTCTTATCTTTTTTGTTGCAGGCATCAGCCTGATCCGCACTACAAAAGACGAGGCCTGAGTAAATCATTGGCCATTGCTTTTTGATGCTATCAATCAAGTCGCTGTCAATGAAAAGCGAAAAGAGCCATCAGACTTGAAACACGCTGGTTTTTTAACCTGTGAATCAAAATATGAAAAATTAATATGCAAATAATCTTGAATAACCCTATAATCTATAAAAAAATCATAAAAAAATGACAGAAATTAAAATTCAAAAGAAAAAAAGCATCCTGCCATATGTCATTATTGGCATAGTAGTGCTGGGTGTAATTGCGTACTTTTTGTACACAAGCAGCTATGAAACGACAGGCGAAAAACCATTATCAAAAAATGACCTGACAAGTGTGCGTGAAAACAATTCACAGGTGAACGCCTATCTATCACTCACTTTGTCGGGAAACCCTGAAATGGCATTAGATCATGCCTATATGAATGAAGCGCTTACTAAACTGGCAGATGCTACAGAAGCAATGGCGAACGAAGTCGGATTTGATATAAAGGCAGATATAGACAAAGTGAAAGTGCTGGCCGAAAAAATCACTAAAGACCCTTATGCCGTAACGCATTCAAGTGACATAAGAAAAGCCGGAGACATAATCAGTGAATCATTGAATTCGATGCAAAAGGCATATTTCCCTGGCTTAAAGAATGAAGCAGCAGAGGTTCAAAGAACCGTGGCCAACATTAATCCTCAGATTCTTACATTGGATCAGAAAGATTATATAAATACTTTTCTTAGAAGTGCTGCAGACCTGCTGCAAAAAATGAATTAATCATAAAAAAAATACAAAAATGTCAAATACAAAGAAAAACCTGTTCTACCTTCACGAGTTACCTGATTATAAAGTTGCTGATGCCTATGAAGATATAAGAGGCTGGATCGTAAAAGATGCAGGCAACCGCTCTATTGGAAAAGTAGATGGACTCCTGGTGAATAAAAAGGAAGAAAAGGTAGTATATATCGATGTGAAAGTTGATCAATCGGTGATAGAAGAAGGCCACAAAACCTTCGATGCACCAGCAGATAACGGGGTTCATGGCTTCTTAAACAAAGATGGTGATGACCATTTGATTATCCCTATCGGGTTGGCTCGTCTCGATGTTAAAAACCGCGAAGTACAAACCAACCAGATCGATTATCTGACTTTTGCCAAAGCAAGTCGCTTCAGTAAAGGAACTGCAATAGTGCCTGATTACGAACTTAAAGTCTATCACAATTACGTTGGCAGAAGTACCGGCGAAGAAAGCATCAGAATGGATGATGATTTTTATAAACGCAAGGAGTTTGATAATTCGCTTCGCCGCCGCGATCTTTAGCTGGATGCTGTAAGTTTTAATTAAACCGAGGTAAAAAATTGAGAATCTGATCCTGCAATCGTTGGATCAGATTCTTTTTAGAAAACCAAAAATTATTGCTACCAATAGTGGATTGACTTTGCACTGTTTATCGCTGAACGCAATTTCAGGTTTTAAAAAATTCCAAAAAATGTGTGAAAGATGTAAAATGTTTCCAACGGGATGTAATGCTTTCACCCAAAATCGGGCGCACCTTTGTATCGTCAAAAACGAATTTTTTTTTATCAATATTAATTCATTATGAGTAACTTACTTTACATAATCGCGATCATTTTGGTTCTACTGTGGGCTGCAGGATACTATGCCTATGACTTTGGAAATGTAATTCACATTTTACTTGTGATTGCACTTGTAGCCATTGTTTTAAGGGTGATCAAAGGAAGAAACGCATTTTAGAAAACAGGATACAAAGCAATGAAAAAACCAGAACTAAAAAAGGCATTAAAAGTCATTTGGCCACAAGCTGCACCTCTTCTAAACGCCAACTCATCATTGAAGGTAGATATTCTTAATGTAAGTAAAATGAATCTAAAACCAATGAAAGTACCTGTGATTCAATCCGAAGGAAAACTGCTTGGTTTCAGAAAAAATATACACTAAAAACTATTTTTCTCTGATTGATATTCAAGATAAAAATTTCGGTTATAGGAAAAAGTATCAATTATTCAATTCAAAAACTATTCACATTAAAACTCTATGTTATGAAAAGATTTAAAATCATTGTCTTAGCAATACTTACTGTACCCATTATGCTTGCAGGTTGCTCCCTCACCCGCACCCAAAAAGGCGCAGGCATAGGAACAGTAGCCGGCGGGGCTGCTGGTGCTGTCATCGGACGTGCAGCAGGCAACACAGCCATAGGCGCAGTTGTCGGTGCGACAGTAGGCGGTGTAACAGGTGCCATTATTGGAAACCAAATGGATAAGCAGGCTGAAGAAATCAAGAATGATATACCCGGTGTAACTGTTGAACGCGTCGGCGAAGGCATCGTGGTTGAATTTACAAACGATGTGCTGTTTGGATTCGATAGTTACACACTCACATCTGCAGCAATGGAAAACCTCAATAAGCTGGTTACCATTCTCGACAAATACCCTGACACAGATATTGAAATCCATGGTCACACCGATAGCAAAGGTGCAGCCAACTACAACCAAACCTTATCATTACAGCGCTCTGATGCAGTAAGAAGTTATTTGGCCAACGCAGGAGTTACCTCCTCACGTCTTACCGCTTTAGGCTTTGGCGAGTCACAGCCAAAATATTCCAACGAGACTGCTGATAGCCGTTCTAAAAACCGCCGTGTTGAATTTGCAATTACTGCAAATGAAAAAATGAAACGTGAAGCCGAACAAGCCGGCAACTAAATTAACAAAGCATTATTTATCTAGTTTAAATACAAATTTTTATGAAAAATAAAATTCTTTTTTTAGCAAGTTTTCTACTGATTTTTGGCACTTACACCAATGCCCAGTCAGATGGTATCTCATTTGGAATCCGTGGTGGATTTGATATGCAGACATTCAATGGAAAAGACCATAACGGCGATCAGCTTAAAATAAGTATGGTACCCCGGTTTAATGCTGGAGTAGTAGTTGATATCCCTGTGGCACCAGATTTCTATTTCCAGCCCGGACTGCTTTATACTACCAAAGGTGCAAAGTCAGAAGATCAGTTTTTAGGTCTTGATATGTCGGCTGAGTATAACCTTTCGTATGTTGAACTTCCGCTGAGTTTACTCTACAAACCTGCTTTAGGCAACGGTAAACTATTGCTTGGTTTCGGCCCATATTTGGCTTATGGTTTCGGAGGCAAAGTGAAATATCAAATCAACAACACTTCAACAGATGCTGACATCGTATTTGGTAATGAGTATAGCAGCGCAAACCCAAACGATCTAAAATATTTTAAATCCTTGGATTTTGGAGCAAATCTGTTCTTTGGATACCAACTTTCAAGTGGAATTTCACTTCAAGTGAATACACAATTGGGATTAGCAAAAATAAATGCTGATAACACATTGGTAACCAATGGAAAAACTGAACTTAAGAACACTGGCTTTGGTGTTTCACTGGGCTATAGTTTCTAAAACTTAAATAATTTATTTAACATCCTTCTTCCTTCAAATAATAACTGATCACAGAACACCTTGCAATGCTTACCTAAGTGAATCAGTTACTTAACAATTCAAAACAAGGATCAAAATCCCGCTCAGACTTCTGAAGCGGGATTTTTTTTTAAACTTTGGATTACCTCTTTGCGCTCCGACAGTTGTCGGAGTTGTGCAACTCTGTGATATAGATATTACACAGAGAGCCCCATAGAAGGCACAAGGTCCATAAAGAAAAGGATGATTATTTTGAGTGAAAATGGGTTAAATCTTGTTGAACAAAACTCTTTCCAACTCAAATCGCTAATTTTGCCAAAGTTTTCAGTAGAATAGGGTTCATTTTTCAAGGCTATATAAACTGTTCAAGGTATTATTAAAGAATCAAATAAAAATGTTCAAAAATATTCTGTATATCTTTTTCGTATTCACACTCATCGCATGCAAAAAAGATGATAATCAGGACAAACCAATTGATGGAGCCGCTGACTTCATCTCTGCTGTTGATATTTCTGCTTTGCCTGAAATAGAACTGACCAATCCAATTTTCTATAATCTTGCAGGCGCTGAAGAAGAATTTTTAAGTATTCTTAAAAACAATGGCGTAAATACCATCAGATTAAAGCTTTGGGTAGATCCGCAAAACGAACATGCAGGGTTTCAAGAGGTGAAAACATTTTCGCAAAGGCTAAAGAATCTTGGATTTAAAGTCTGGCTTACCTTACATTATTCAGATACATGGGCTGATCCTGGACAACAGCTGACTCCAAACCAATGGAAAGGAATTGCTTTTTCCAGTTTGGTTGACAGCGTGAATAAATATACTGAAAGGGTTATGGAACAGATGAAACCGGACTACATTCAAATAGGCAACGAGATTAACTCCGGTTTTTTGCATCCACAAGGGAACCTATCTACAAATTCACAACAGTTCAAAACGCTGATGTCGTCGGCCATTCAAGCCGTCAGGAAGGTCTCGTCAAAGACAAAAATCATCATTCATTTTGCAGGGCTTACAAATTCAAGCTGGTTTTACAATCAGGTGACTGATCTGGACTATGATATTATCGGACTTTCGTATTATCCCATCTGGCATGGAAAGGATTTGGCAAACCTGAAAAACACCCTTCAATCGTTGAGTCAAACACATCAGAAAGATATTTTGATTGCAGAAACGGCCTACCCTTTTACGCTGGATTGGAACGACTGGACCAATAATATTGTCGGATTGAATGACCAACTCATTTTACCCAAATACCCGGCAACACCGCAAGGACAAAAGGAGTTTTTAGCCGACATCAAAAAGATTGTTCTGGATGAGGTTGAGAAAGGCATTGGTTTTTGCTATTGGGGTGCAGAACTGATTGCATGGAAAGGAAATCAGGCAAATGATGCTTCTCCGTGGGAAAATCAGGCATTGTTTGACTTCAGTAACCGCGCACTGCCAGTTATCGAAGTATTCAACACTGACTAATGTTATTGCTTGTTTTACTGCATTCCTGATTTTTTCAAAGAGTACATGATATAGCAGTTTCAAATCAATGCAATGCATCAAAAGGGAAATTCCAGACTGAAGGCAAAACGATCAATCTGGAATTTTAGATGCAAGCAACCTGAAACTATTTGTTTCAGTAGGTTTTGGGTAAAATGTAGCCCTCTATAAAAGGAGGCCGAAGTTTATTCTTTGTATAACATTTAACTGTTTATGTCTTTTAAGTCAGGCGATCTGCAAATCGGGAACCTATCCTATGTTTTTAATTTGCTGCTTTCAGTAATTTTGGCGGAATAATATCAACAATCACGGTGCTGTTATAGAAATCCTGTTCAGAAATATCATCTTCAAATAAGGAGTATCCAGAAAACTCATCGAATCCTTGCTCCTCCAATAAAACATCACATTTCCCTGCTTTTGTAAGGCCATTTCTAATGATATTTTTTACATCATTTGCCCTCGCTTTGGACAGCAATTTGCTATGTTCCTCTTCGTCAAACTCTTCGGTAAAACAATGGATAACAACTTTACCTCCTGAATAAATCCTGGGTACTACAATTTTCGAAAGATAATTTCCATAAACCGATATTGATCTTGAGTCTTCAAATTCAAATATGATGCTGAATCTTGTCATGCCCAGGCCATTTGACGGAGTCATAAGCTCCAGCTGAATGGATGTCTCCTTAATGATAATACCTCCTGAATTCGTTTTACCCTTCATAGTTACTTTATACGTATTTCTGAGACTTTCTCTTATGATTGTTTTTTTATTTGTTTCCATTTTTATCCTCTTTTTTTGGTTCATATTATTTTTTTTTCAGCTTCTAAGCCCTTAAATTCTATATTTCAAAAGATCGTCCATCAATTCACGCATCTGTAAAAATGACAGGTCTGTAATTGCAAAACATTGTAATAGTTTAATTTCATCTAACCGAATATTCAGTTTTAAATATTTATTCTTACAAAGTTCAACCATTCAACACCAAAATCAGTTACACTTTAGAATCAAAATGTTACATAATTCACGGGCATAATTCAAAGGTGTTTTTTATCCATGCTGCTCAGAAATCATATGGAAGTTTGATCATTTTTCTATGATTACTAAACAAAACCATGTTTTCCAGAGAGTCAAAACATTCAGAAATTATTACACAACTGCATTGGATTAAAACAAAAAACAGGATATATCTAATGAAGCGAAGGAAATAGTTTTCAGATGGGGAACATCATCCTTATAGTGTAAAAAACAGGTTTCATCCTAAAAACAAAAGGCTCATATCAGAAAAACCGTGTATTTTTGTTCCTTTGCCAATTCCTGAATACAAAAAGCATGAACAAACTGGCATTTTGGGTCTTACTTGCTGTTGCAAACCTTGTGGCATTGCTGCCCTATCGTTTGCTGTATGTTGTTGCAGACGGGATAAAATTCATCCTTTACTACCTTATCCGCTACAGAAGAAAAGTAGTGAGGACCAATCTGATCAATAGTTTTCCTGAAAAAAGCACAGCTGAACTGCTAAAGATTGAAAAGGATTTTTACAGAAACTTAGCCGATACCATTCTGGAATCCATCAAAATGCTAGGTGTTAGCAGCGACACTTTTATCAAACGTGTAAACATTAACAACCAACAAGTTATAGATCATTTGTTTGATCAGGGCAAAAGTATTTTTCTTGCTGTAGGTCATTCAGGAAACTGGGAGATGCTGGCAAGTTACCTTTCACTCACCCAAAGGCACGAATCGATTGCTATTTACAAGAAAATCTCTGACAGCAACTTTGACAAGCTGATGAAAAAAATAAGGCAGCACCTGGGAGGACTTTTGCTTTTTGAATCCAGATCAGCATACCGTCAACTTGCTGCAGAAAAAGAAAAACCAAGAATAGTATTGATTCTGGGCGATCAAACTCCTCAGGGAATTGAAACTGACTACTGGACAAATTTTCTTCATCAGGATACACCGTTTTTTAATGGATTAGAAAAGATGGCACGAAGTCTGGATTTTGCTGTAGTTTATCTTGATGTAATGCGTTTACAGCGTGGAATTTACGAGGCAAGTGCGACTTTGCTTTGTGAGAATGGAAAAAAAACGGCAGAAACAGAAATAAGTGAACAGTATGTCCGTTTGCTTGAGAAATCCATACAAAAACGGCCTGATAACTGGCTTTGGTCGCATCGGCGCTGGAAGCACAAACGACAGAAAGCAGCAGTATGAAAAAAGAAATTGCAGTAGTAATACTGAACTATAACGGAAAGCGTTTCCTTGAACGTTTTTTGCCCGGTGTGCTTCAAAAAAGCAAACATCTGGCAGAGGTAATAGTCGCTGACAATGCATCTACAGATGATTCGGTCAGCTTTCTCAGAAAGAATTTCCCAGAAGTAAGATTAATTCAAAATCCCACAAACGGGGGTTTTGCTGCCGGATACAACATTGCCCTCAAGCAGGTAGATTCCCGCTATTATGTCTTGCTAAACTCAGATATTGAAGTGAGTGACGGCTGGCTGGAACCATTGATGGAGCTCATGGAAAGCAATCCTGATGTAGCAGCATGTCAACCAAAATTATTGTCATTTGCTGATACTGCATACTTTGAGTATGCCGGCGCCGGCGGAGGGTTTATTGATAAATTCGGATATCCCTTCTGTCGCGGCCGTCTTTTTCAGCACATCGAAAAGGACGAAGGACAATATGATGATGTGAAGGAAGTTTTTTGGGCGAGTGGAGCATGTATGTTTGTGAGGAGTGACCTTTACCATAAGTATGGCGGTATGGATGAAGATTTTTTTGCCCACATGGAAGAGATTGATTTTTGCTGGCGGCTGAAAAACAACGGATACAAAATCATGTATTGTCCGCATTCTGCCGTTTTTCATATCGGTGGCGGCACTTTGCCAAAGATTTCATCCCGCAAAACATATCTCAACTTCCGCAACAACCTTTCAATGTTGTATAAAAACCTGCCGCCTTCTTTCTTTGCCTATGTTATCATCACACGCCTTTTTCTTGATGGTATTGCGAGCGTGAAATTCTTTCTCGAAGGTGGCTTTGGAGACTTTCTGGCGGTTATACGCGCACATATGCATTTCTACAGAAAACTGCCTGCGCTTAGAGCCAAAAGGCGTCGGATAAAACCAAAACCCGTGAGCCGTGTTTACCGAAAAAATATTGTGATTGAATACTTTATAAAGCAGAAACGAACAATGCAGGATCTGGATGAAAAATATTTCAGTTAAAACAATACATTTGTTTTTTGAATACAGGTTCGAAAATTTGTAAGACAGATGTAACCTTGAGTAAAATTATTCTTTAGAAGCAGCAAAAAGCGTATAGATAACAAATAAAACACTTCAATTATGCACCTGAATTCTACTGACTGGATTATCGTAATTATCTTTTTCATTCTCCTTATCGCCATTGGCGTCTGGGGCTCACGCAGCGCAGGCAAAGGCTATAGTGAGTTTTTTCTTTCCGGAAGAAACATGCCATGGTGGTTGCTTGGTATCAGTATGGTGGCAACAACATTCTCCTGCGATACGCCAAATCTTGTAACAGATATAGTGCGGCAAAACGGTGTTGCAGGCAACTGGGTCTGGTGGGCATTCTTGCTCACAGGTATGCTGACGGTGTTTGTGTATGCCAAACTTTGGAACCGTTCGCAAGTGCTTACCGACCTTGAGTTTTATGAGATTCGCTACAGTGGACGCATGGCTGCATTTCTGAGAGGCTTCAGGGCCATCTATTTAGGTGCATTTTTTAACATCATGGTAATCGCTTCCGTTTCTATCGCACTCATAAAAATTAGCGGTGTGATGTTAGGCTGGTCGCCTGCTACAACCTTGATAATTGCATCAATAATCGTGGTATTTTACAGCGCATTGGGTGGTCTGAGAAGTATTCTGTTCACCGACTTTTTCCAGTTCAGCCTTGCAATGGCAGGTGCTATCGGAGCAGCAATACTATTGGTAAGACAAGAAACATCGGGTCTTGCAGAACTTTTTGCACACCCCGCAGTGGCTGATAAACTCGAAATTGTACCCAAAATTTCGAACACCGATATGTTTGTGTCATTGCTTGTGATTCCACTCGCGGTGCAATGGTGGAGCGTCTGGTATCCAGGTGCCGAACCGGGCGGCGGCGGCTATATTGCCCAAAGGATGCTTTCGGCAAAAAACGAAAAAAATGCAATGGGTGCTACCTTACTTTTCAACTTTTTCCACTACGCCATTCGTCCTTGGCCTTGGATTATCGTTGGTTTGCTTTCGTTGATTGTTTTTCCGGATATCGCTTCTTTGCAGGCTGCTTTTCCACACATGAATCCTCAGTATATTCAGCACGATATGGCTTACCCTGCCATGTTACAGAGACTTCCACATGGATTTCTCGGACTTGTAGTAGCCTCACTTATAGCAGCTTTCATGTCGACAACAGCTTCACAACTCAATTGGGGATCATCCTATATTGTGAATGATTTTTATGTACGATTTCTCAATCCGGAAGCGACACAAAAGCAACAGGTAGTGGCCGGACGCATTACAACAGTGGCTTTAATGTTTTTCGCAATTTTGTTTGCTTTGGTACTCGAAAACGCCCTTCAGGCATTCAATATTCTCCTTCAGATTGGTGCAGGTACAGGCATGATATACATTCTCCGCTGGTTTTGGTGGCGCATCAATGCCTTCACAGAGCTGGCCGGCATGATGGTTTCATTTTTTGTGGCCATTGCCTTTGTGTTAATGAAAAAGTTTTATGACTATGACCCTTCTGAGACTTTCAAGATTGTCACCGGCGTTGGTATTACAACAGTTGCATGGCTTACCGTAACCTTTTTGACCAAACCTGCCGACGACAAAACCCTGCGGAGTTTTTACCAACGCATCCGTCCGGGAGGTCCTGGCTGGAAAAAGGTTGTTGATAAAGCCAGGTCAGAAGGCATTGAGCTCCAGAAAGCAGAAGATCTGAAATGGGATGTCCCTACCGGAATCCTTTGCATGGTGTTTGGTGTAACAGCCATCTACAGCACCCTTTTTGCCATTGGAGAATGGCTTTATGGCAACCTGAATCTGACGCTGGTTTTTGGAAGTATTGCCATCGTCTCACTATTGCTTTTAACAAAATTCTGGCAACAGCTTCGTATGGACTGAGACCACAAGCAGGAATGGGATGAAAAATAAAAGAATACAATCCAATATCTTACTTTTAGCAGCATCTTTGATCTGGGGTTTTGCCTTCGTTGCTCAAAGGCGTGGCATGGATTTCACAGGTCCGCTTACATTTAACGGCATACGTTTTTTACTCGGCGCGCTCACTTTGCTGCCATTTATGTTCTTTTTCAAACCATCTATCTCATTCAGCTTTACGAAAAACCGGTTGCTTCTGCTGCATGGCATTATGGCTGGATTGGCGCTCTTTGTTGCATCAAGTTTTCAACAAGTTGGTATCATCTATACCACTGCAGGAAAAGCCGGCTTTATCACCAGTCTGTATATTCTTTTTGTGCCGGCTTTCGGGCTGTTAAGAAGGCAGTCTTCCGGTCCGAAAGTGTGGACTGGCGCAATTATTGCCACCATCGGACTTTATTTGCTTTCGGTACATGAAAATATGCAGATGGGCACAGGAGACCTTCTTGTGCTTATAAGTGCAGTTTTCTGGGCCATGCACATGATCGTACTTTCATACATTGCACCCCTGCATGATTTTCGGGTTCTGGCCTTTATACAATTTTTTGTGAGTGGCTTCATAAGTCTTGTTTTGGCTTTCATTTTTGAAAACCCTGACCTTGAACAATTGAATAATGCCGCGCTTCCAATTCTCTATGCAGGGATAGCATCAGCCGGAATTGGCTTCACCTTACAGGTTGCTGGTCAGCGACATGCGAGAGCCGACCATGCTGCATTGATACTAAGCCTGGAAGCGGTGTTTGCGCTTTTGGGAGGATATTTATTACTACACGAAAAAATGACAGCTTTGGATCTTACCGGTTGTGCACTTATGCTGGCAGGTGTGATTATTTCACAATACAGGAAAATTGGAAATCAGGAATTAAGATAGGGCTTGCTGAAAAAGCTCTAAACTATGAAATATTGAAAGTTAATTCAACTTTTTATTTCATCTATGCTTCACTTTGGTATAATATCATATTTCTTGTGCAAGAATTTGGGAGATATTGGCTAAAAACCTTGCATCAGATATTTCGGTGCGCTGCACCTTTATACACACCACCGGGCACAATTCTACAAAGATTACCCGTGTGCTGCACCTGAAAATTGAGCCAAAGAGTGGCGATAATCTTTGTAGAATGATTAAACAGAATTGAAACGAGAGGTGCAGCGCACCGATATATCAACATGCTGAGTTTATCAGCAAGCCTTTGGAGAATATCCATCCTGCTTTGCGATAATAGTTAATGCCTGATGTTGCAGAAACCGTTCATAATCAATAAATATCATAGCCGCAACTGAGTCTTTGCTTAATTTTTCGTATATTGGGCTCAATAAAGAGAAATTATGGGATTAGATTCAAACTTCCTTGAAGAAATTGTAAACTTCAGAAAACAGCTGCACAGTTTTCCGGAATTGTCGGGCAACGAGAAAAACACCTCAAATTCCGTTGCACTGATCCTGGCAAAAACAAAGCCTTCTGAACTGATACGAAATATCGGCGGATATGGTATTGCTGCCATCTATGATTCCGGCAAAACCGGACCAACAATACTTTTCAGGGCTGACTTGGATGCTTTGCCAATTCAGGAATCCAATGCTTTTGCTTACAGATCAAAAAATGATGGTATCGCACATTTATGCGGTCATGATGGTCATTCTGCCATTTTGGTAGGAATGGCGAAAGTATTGGATAAGGAAAGACCAAAGAAAGGGCGTGTTGTTTTGCTTTTCCAGCCTGCTGAGGAAACAGGGCAAGGCGCAAAAAAGGTGATTAACGACAAATTGTTTTTGAAGATAATGCCTGATTTTGTCTTTGCACTGCACAATTTACCGGGATTTGAAAAAGGGAGTGTTTGCATTAAAGATGGCAGTTTTGCCTCCGCCTCAACAGGGGTTATCATTCAATTAAAAGGACTCTCCTCACACGCTGCACATCCTGAGGACGGCAAAAATCCGGATCTGTTGCTTGCAGATTTGATTATCCAATTAAATGAAATTAACAACAATAAAAATCTGGTAAAGGATTTTGCGCTATTAACTGTAATACATGCCAGGCTTGGAGAACAGGCTTTTGGCACTTCACCTGGCAATGCGGTGCTTATGGCAACAATAAGAGCATCACGCAATGAAGATATGCTCAGGATACGCGAACAAATTGAAAAAACAGTTGAACAAAACAGCAATGCTTTCAAGATAAAATATGCTATTTCATATACCGAAGAATTTCCTGCAACGATTAACAATGCAAAATGCACTGAAATAATTATGAAGGCAGCTTTGGCAAATAGTATTCCTTTGAAAACATTGGCATCCCCTTTCAGGTGGAGTGAGGATTTTGGTCATTTCACTCAATCATACAATGCAGCACTTTTCGGGATTGGTTCAGGTATAGGTCATCCACAATTGCACAATGAGCACTATGATTTTCCGGATGAAATAATTGAACCCGCTATTCTAATTTACAAAGGAATTCTTAAAGAACTGGGGGTGCTGTGAATACTTATTCTAATCAAATATCCATGTCTCATTTAGGCATTTTAAAATACATTCAAATTTCCGAAAAGAACATCAATACCGTTCATATTCGATTAAATATAAGCACTTTAATAATTCACCAAGAAATGGTATAATATAAAATAAAAGTTTATAATGCAACATACCTCATATATAGAAATAAGTGAATCAGCGTACCAGCATAATATCAAATACTTTCGAAAATTACTGGGAAAAAATGTCAGAATCTCATCTGTTGTAAAAGGAAATGCCTATGGCCACGGCATAGAAAACATCATTCCAATGGCAGAAAATGCAAAAGTGAATCATTTTTCGGTTTTTTCAGCCTCAGAAGCGCTTGAAGTTTTTAAGGTAATTTCATCCGGATCAAACATCATGATAATGGGGTATCTTGATGACAATCAGATAGAATGGGCTGTT
Source organism: Bacteroidota bacterium (assembly GCA_018336075.1). GTDB lineage: Bacteria > Bacteroidota > Bacteroidia > Bacteroidales > F082 > JALNZU01. Next base: position 8,151 of record JAGXRB010000260.1, on the reverse strand, counting down.
GAAAACGGGATAGAGTTTTATGTATTTGATATGGACAGACTCGATAAAGCCATCGCCATTGCAAAGCGAATTGGCAAAGCGGCCTGCATTCATGTAGAAGCAGAAACCGGGTTTCACCGCACTGGATTTGAATATGCCAGTTTATTGCCTTTAGTGCATTTGATGAAGAAAAACATTAAGCATATTAATTTTACAGGCCTTTGCACCCATTATGCAGGTGCTGAAAGCATCAGCAATCATCACAGGGTGATCAATCAAATTGCTGAATTCAAAAGATTTCATAGCTATTTTATCCGTCATGGTCTAAAGCCGGAATACAGACATACCGCGGGATCTGCAGCTACTTTAACCTATCCTCAAACTGTAATGGATATGGTAAGAGTCGGCATTGCACAATATGGATTCTGGCCAAGTCAGGAAACATATATTTACCAGTTTAAGACAAACAAAGCAAACGATTCAGATCTTAAAAGACTGATTTCATGGAAGTCGGAGATTATGACAATCAAGTATGCCGATGCCGGTGATTTTGTGGGTTATGGCACTTCCTATATGGCAAACAAAAGGATTAAAGTGGCTATCATTCCGGTGGGCTATGCCAATGGGTTCAGCCGGTCGTTAAGTAACGCAGGAAGAGTGCTGATTCGTGGAAAACGTGTATCAGTCATTGGTTCAGTTACGATGAACACCATGAGTGTGAATGTTACAGATATTCCCAATGTGCAAAAAGGGGACGAAGTGGTCATTATTGGCAAACAAGGCAAACTGAGCATCAGTGTTGCATCATTCAGTGAAATGAGTAACCTGCTCAATTACCAAATACTTGCCAGATTGCCCGGCAATATTCCACGGGTAGTGACAAAATAGTAATGATCAGCGACTCTGCTTAGTCCTGTTTTATATTGAAGAAACCAGCTTTTAAGCGCTGGTTTCCAATATTATTTTCGCTGTAATTATCTCAAAAATATGATTTTCCTAAATACGACTTAGAACATGGAAAACTGAAGATGGAAATCGATCATTTAAGTTGAAATTTTTCTCCAATACTTAAAGTATAAAACCAAGAAAATAATGAAGAAAACCAAAGCTATTCCTGTCAATATCAATTTAATATGCAAATCAAAATGATCTGCTTCGCTATCAGCCATTTTTATAGTGACTCCTTCATTAATCTTATTACCAGTTAAACGTCTTTGTTCTAAAATGAGGTCTAATGTAGTTTTTAAAATCGTATCACTTTTCCATTCCAATTCATCTAAAGAAAAATCAATAGAAACGTCAGGTATTACACCTCTTCCCCATGGTATTTCCTGTCTTTGGACTGTATCGAAAACGATTTTGATAAGGGGAATTCGGATGTTAATTTTGGAATTTGGGAGCATAAGGGTGACAAAGCGCAGTGCATTAATTTGGTAATAGGCTGAGCCAGTTTCCCTCCCAACAATTAATCCACGATTATATTTTTTTACCAATCCGGCAAAAACAGCCGCGGATGAAAAAGATCTTTCATTAACTAAAACGTAAACATCTCCTTTAAACGTTTTGTCATCACTGATTTTCTTCTCAATTATTTCTGCTTCAAGATAATAACCACTTTTATTAGCAATTTGAGAGTAATTTCTAAACAGTGTATCATTGATGCTATAATTATCTGCATACTTAAAGAAAGAATAGGTAGTGTTGCTGTTTACAACCATGTGATCATTTAACCTGAAAGCGTTTTTTGAAATTAGATCGAAGAGTGTGGAAAGGTTTTCTGAATTTCCGCCATAATTGTTTCTTAGGTCAATTATCAGACTTTTGCAATTTGCACTATTTAAAGATTGAATAAAATCTTGAATTTCAATCATCTCTAGGTCATTAAGATCAAAAGTACTTAACCCAACATGTGCGATTGTATCCGAAATCATACTGGTAAAGAATCTTCTATCAGGATAATTATAATAATCTCTCCACGAAGGGTAATAATTCGGACATGAATTCTGAGTATAGGTACTTCCTTTAAACTTCATCCCTTCACCATTGTAAAACAATATGTCCAAATCACGAGATTTTTCGAAAGGAAAAAACTCATGGAAGAACCTAATGCTTGTTAAGGTTAGCCGCACAAAATCCGGATAGCTCTCAACAAAACCATCGTGACCTCCAATTGTTCTCGAAATAGCTTTTTTAATCGTATCAACGTCAAATCCATTTACCATACTAATTCTTCTTCCTAAATAGGCAGAGTACTCCGCGACAGTTCTGTTTATCACCAAACTATCATTTAGAAACCCAAAGCTCACAGCAGCCCAGGGATTAGTAGATTGTAGAGGGCATTGAGTTTTATTGGTTATAGATAAGTGACTGTCACGTATTAGTCTTAAAAAATCAATTAATAAATTTTCAAAATCTTGCTTGCCACTGATCATTTTTGCTTTTTGCCTCAAATTATCAAAAGCCATTTGAAGCTCGGGTTCGCTTACATAGTCAAAGAGTCCAGGATGCCCTTCTCTTAATGTTGCTTCCAAAACGCTTATATCTTCAAGCATTTCAATCTCAGAAATGTTGACTTTGTTGTTTCTCTTAAGTGCCTTTGCAAAAGAGCTTTTCAACCCAAACGGGGACATTGGATCATCGGAAACAGCATTTCTTGAAACATTAATAAAAAGGCATTGTTCAGGAATTTTGTGGTAAGCATATGATGCTTTACCAAGGATTTCTCCTTTTTTAAGCCTTTCGCCAGTTTTGAACCATCTGGAAGGAATGAAACCGGTTAAAAAGATTTTTTTGCCATCTTTACTTAACAGTGAAATCGATGCAGTAAAATACTTTGAGTCTTGTATGTTTGGTTTTCCTATATTTTTCAAAGTCGAATCTATAGATTTATCGAAATAATGTGCTGGACTATACGCAACCCCACTGCTCAAGGATTGCTTATAAGTGAAGTTAAAATCTATAATAACGCCATCTACAGGTGAAACAATAGAGTCCCAGTTACCCGTAGAGATGATTAAATCACTATAAACCTGCTCGTCTCCCAAATAATCATTCGGTTGGTAAAGTATGTTTGATCCTGGCGGCTTTCCTTTAACTGGCCACAAGAATGTAGTATCGCCCGGGTACACTTCATAAACGATTAGCAAGCAAAATGATGTAAAAAACAATGTTAAATGCTTCATAGTATCAAATTTAGATCATCATTTATTCAATAATAAAAGACAAAATTTATTTATATCCATTGATAATGATTAGTTTAGCAGTGAAAAGCATTCGAAATAAATCATAACCAGACAGTTGCATAAACCTAACTTTTATGGCAGCTAATATAACAAAAACAAGACAAATATGCAACAATCAATAATTACTTCTTTGACAGATAAACTTTACAAAATCCTTTATCTGTTCATAATTATCAATTTTCTTGATTCCATGTATCCATCCTGTCGGCTGAGTTGCAGTAAATATGCTCCTGGCTTTAGGTTTGAAACATCGGCTTCGAAATCCGAAACAAACTCAAAACGTTGTACCAATGCACCGTTCAGACTGTAGAGCATTGCCTTAGTTTTCTGGCCAGTTGCGCAATAAATCCTGTATTTGTCTTTAACCGGATTAGGATGTATTGTATAAGCTGTTGGCTTTAAGGGCGTTTTATTTGTATGCAGACTAGTAATTATGCCATTGGTATCCATTTTCAGAAAAAATGCATCCATAATATTCGTAAACGGATAATTCATAAAGTCATAATAACCACCGGAGATAAGGCATCCCCCATCAGAAGTGGCTAGCAGATTACCCAGCCATATGCTGCCGTTTGTACTATAAAAGCTAGTTCTAAGTATTTCGCCTGAAATATTGGTTTTGTGGATAAATATTTGGTTAAAATCAGTAGAATCAATCAGCGCATAATCCACCCTACTTCTTGTCCCACCAATAAACAGAACTTCCGGATCAATGCTGCTCAAGGATGCTCCACTGGCCAATTCTCCATCAAAACCAAACACAAAAGAATTCAGCACATTTGCTTCATTATCGACATGCACAACTGCAATGTCAACTTCATTAATTCCAGGACTACCACCAAGCCTGTCGCCAAGTAAAAAATAACTTTGGGCGTTGAATGGCTGGGGTCGCCAGATAAAAAAATCAGAAGACAGATTGATCGGATAGGTAGTATCATAGCTTAAATCAGCATTCAACTGAACGATGCTGTTCTCCCAGCTCCACATATGGTATTTATCTGCACCTACAGGCCACAAATAATACGGATTGCTATCGAGGTTTTGCACCATGCTGTTGATGATTTCTCCGCTTTGATCCATTTCAATGAAAAAGAATTGGTTGGATGGTGTTTCAGTGTCTGCAGCATCCCTTTGCGGCACATGACCCCAGGTTACAAGATTCCCCGATTGATTGATGACTATCGCGCCACTTGGGTCAATATGATGATTTTCAATACCAACCAAGTTGTGATGCAATTGGTTCAACGATTCATCCAACCATATCATTCCCAGTCGGTAATCGTTTGAATCGGTATGAAAGGCGCGTCCAGTTAAAAGAATTTGGCCATTGTCCAGTAGCAGGGTTTGATAAATCATTACGTACCAGTCATCGATAAATTGAATAAAAATGCTGTCCTGAGTCATCAGATTTTTATCTGTCGATACAATAATACTGCCCCAATCAACAAAGGGATCGCCCATATTTCCATCAGGTTTCAGTGTACTTGCGAGTGTTCCAAAAATATACCTTTCAGGAGTTTCAAGCATGAAAGTGGGTGCAACATAATCACCCGTACTAATCCATACAGGCTTTAATGGTTGGCCGATGCTTGAATTTGAAATTGCAACTAAAACAAAAAATGCCATCAGCCGAAAATGTGTAATGATGTTTTTCATGGTTGTAAATATTTTTGGGCTGCTAAAATAGCAAAAACATGACAAATATGCAACAGAATTTTTGCATACTTGGTCTACGAATATTCCTGCTTTCTGTTGAACAAAACCTTTATTCATGCACTGATTTCCAACACTATAATGCTATATTTCTCAAAACTAACAAGATGTTGATTAATATAATTTATAACATGGACAACCGAAGAAGGAAAACGATAGGTTTAAAACCGATTTAAATTGCAAATAGGTTTCATATGCAATAACCTCAGAATGAGACTGAAAATGATTTGAATTTAAGCCCTGTAAGTTTTTTTAAGATAGTAATCTTCTAATCATGGTATATTGGCACTATTGGATTGTTAGTTTTTTTAGCTAAGTGCAATAATGATACTTGTAATTAATTGAATACCAGCAACAGGAGCCCAAATCCTTTCTATCTTGCTTGGAGTTATTATGTTCATTACTGTCCCAAAAACAAAAAATATAACAACAACCCACATTGCAGGCTTTGAAAATGGCAACATTTGTGTAAAAAACAGATCAGCCCGTGACAAACCAATTACTGCAATTAAGAGCAGTATCAGTATATTTAAGAGTGCTACTGCCCTCATTTTCGGTGGATATTTACCTGGAAATTTTCCTCCCATAGAGGCTGCCCCCCAAGGTACACCTGCTGCAAGGCATGCTTGAAAAATAACGACTATTCCGATTAAGGTTGTAAAAACTATTGCTGCTGTAGTTACCATCATTCTTCTTTTTAAATAAGTAAATCAATAATTCTGTTTAACGATTTTCTATTCTACTGCTAATCAATATATTGCAATTCAATGATTTTGATTAGTCAGCCCAAATTTATCAATAAGTTTTTAGAAGAACCGATTAAAGTAATTTTTTGAGCAAAATAATGTTTTTTTATTAGTCAAAAATTGCCGGAAACTTTCTGCATAACTTTTGTAAAAACCTTCAAAAATCAATGACAAGTATTTAGCACTCTTATGGTTCTGGCATGGATGTACTTCCTGGAGCTAGCAAAACCAAAGAACCCGCTGGATTCAAGAATCCAGTTCTAATCAATAGAAATTCACAATAGTTGTTTGTCCAATAAATGACTTTCCAGATTTAAAAAATACTTCTGCTGAAAAAATTGCGCTCATTGGAATAGAATCATGCTTTACTAATTCAATTTGAAAGCCATCGTGCCAACTTTGTCGTTGTACAAAAAAATCATCCAATGTCATAAGTTCACCTGTATATCCATATATTTGAAAATGATCAGTAACATTTAAATTTTGTCCATTCATTTGATTAATCATAAAGATTTCCATGTGGCTAATCGGGTCTGGATAAATGAATTCATCTCCAATACAATCACAGGCCATTGCAGCGTCAAATCCCAAACTTAAATAAAAATGATTCGCATATGGTTTAGATTCAAAATTGACCAGAACTCCCAGTCCGAATGCGTTTTTATAAACTGTGTCAATAGCAATCTTTGGTGCAAATCCAGAATTGTCATAAGGGATTACAGTAACCCCGGTATAAATATTCTCAAAAGTAAAAGAATCGCCACATTTACAGCAGGAAATAAGAATCTGTGATAAAAATCCAACGACTAAAATTATCAATACTTTGTTTCTCATGTGTTTTCTTTTTAGCACTAAATCAAAGCAAATTTATCGATTTGTTTTTGAATACGCTTTACAATACCGGTTTTTCTTTTTTTGATCCAAAAAGAGCTATCCTGAGGAGTTTTGGTAATATCCTTTCAGATGATAAAAGACAGTTTGAACGCTATTGCAAGTTTGGCTGAAACCTGAGTTTATTAAAAGTTTTCTTGAAATAACACTTTGAAATATTTTCCTATAACTATTTCAGGATGAGTCAACCTAAAGTTCATCTATCTTCATGCTTATGCCTGAAAACAATAAAAAAATCGATTCCCATAATGTAATTAAATCATAACATACCAAAAAGTTATGCTGCTACTTTTGACGTAAAATATGTAACCTTTTTACAGCAATGTGTAACCCTTTTCAGACTGAACGGGCTGAACTTTGCAGTATAATATTTTACACACTTAATACCCGGTTAAAATGAAAAGTAAACTTCTACTTCTTTTAACAATCATTGCTCTTCTATCTTTCCAAAACAATAGTTTTGCGCAGTCTCCAAACCTAGGGGCTGCTTCAAGTTTTGCACTATTTACGGCAGCTGGAGAATTAACAAATGTTGGAGCATCAGTCGTCACTGGTGATGTTGGAACGTATGTAGGAGCTCTCACAGGTTTTCCTCCCGGAATTGTAATAGGAGAAATTTATCCTGTTGGTCACCCGATTTTAGCACAAGCTGCGATAGATTTGGGGCTCGCCTATACAGATTTGGCATCAAGACCATGTGATGTTGTGTTAGGAACTCCATTTGGAAATGGACAAACAATTAACCCGGGCGTTTATTGCCTCGGCAGTGCAGCAACGCTTAATGGCGAATTAATATTAGATGGACTTGGAAACCCGGATGCGCTATTTATCATTCAGATAGACGGGGCATTAGCAACAAGTGGAAACTCGAGTATTACACTCATTAATGGAGCTTCGATCGACAATGTTTATTGGCAGATAAATGGTGCATTTACTCTGGGAGAAGGTTCAGTTTTCAGAGGTATAATAGTCGCTAATGGTCAGATTGAATTGTTGGAAGCTTCAACGCTTTATGGCCAGGCACTCTCAATTGCAGGAGCAATTCTCCTGCATAATAATTTAGTTACAATTCCGATGCCACCTGAGGCACCCGAAGTGACAGTAATTCAACCTGACTGCTTTGTACCTACAGGTACAATCACTGTAAACTCACCTTTAGGACCAGGCTTTACCTATAGTATAGGTGCAGGCTATCAATCAAGTACTATTTTCAGTTCTCTGGCACCTGGCACCTACAATGTTACAGTTATGAACGCTGACGGTCTTATTTCAGAGTCAATTTCTGTTACGATCAATGCTCAGCCCATAACACCACCTCCACCTGAGGTGGTGGCACTCCAGCCCGATTGTTTTATCAATACAGGCACCATCTCGATCACTTCACCTTTGGGACCAGGCTTCACCTATAGTATAGGTGGCGCATACCAGTCCAACCCAGTTTTTACTGAGGTCTTACCTAATTCGTATAATGTCACTGTGATGAGTGAAGATGGCTGTATTTCGCCGGCTACAATCGTGATCATCGAGCCTTCATTGGATGCGCCGCTGGCGCCTCAGGTGGTGGCGCTACAGCCCGATTG
>JAGXRB010000259.1 GCA_018336075.1 Bacteroidota bacterium | reverse complement strand
TTTGCAAGCGGGATGATGGCGGAAACGATGATCGCTATTACAGCAGGCTTAATTCCATAGATGAAAGGAAGAACATTGGGCAAATGGCCATAAAGCCCATAAAGCCAGGCCAGCAACATCGTAATTAGCACAGCAGGCAAAATAAATGATAAGCCTGCAACCACTAATCCGGCCCAACCTGCACGTTCACGACCGCAGTGCATGGTCATCTCAGTTGAATTCGGCCCTGGGATTAAATTTGTTGCACCAACTAAATCAAGAAAATGCTCATGTGTCATCCATTTGCGCTTGCGCACCACTTCATGCTCCATCATTGCAATGTGCGCTGCCGGTCCGCCAAAAGCAATGCTTCCCAATTTCAGAAACAGCAGGGAAAGTGATTTAAGTTCTGCTTTCTTTGTCATCTGAACTGAATAATTTATCAAAGGACCATAACCCACCTCCCTTTATAAGCAGAAATATACTTCCCAACAACATCGACCAATCGGTGCGGGCAGCATGAAGCATTTCCCAAATACCCTGATCTATGAAAATCGGAAATTTGGTAGTTGAAATAGCTACCAACATAATTATTATCAATGGAAAAGTTGCAAATCGGGTATAGAGACCCATCAAAATCATAAGACCGCTAATGGTTTCAAAAGAAGCAACCAAATCTCCCAATAATTCGGGATTGGGTAAGCCAATCTTTTCAAAACGCCCCGATCCGCGAATTGTCGGAAAGAGAAATTTTTGAATGCCCTCCCACAAGAAAACCCCTCCGACCATCAATCTGATCAGAACGGTTGTTTTGGAATGATCTGTTTTAATTAATTTCTGAAACATTTTCATAGGCTTAATCTACTGTTAATTTCACAGCGTGAGCAAACATATGAAAAATTAAATTCTGAATAGACAATTCGGAAAAAGGGATTCTTCGACTTAGCTTTCGTCAGTATACTTAGAAAACTAAATATCAATGCTTTAAAAAAAAGAATGCCAAGACTGCTATTGGGCAACATTGGCATTTCTCATTCTTATTTACTTTTCTGAAGAGCAGGCGTAGGATATGGCGGAGGCACAATCTGAATTTCTTTCTGTGCTTCGAGCAATTTCAATGCTTCCTGAACGGCCCGCTCTAATTGCGGATCAATTCCTTTTGACAATGAAGCTGCATCCTGCAAAACCTCAATATCCGGAGCAATTCCTTCGTTTTCGCCCACCCATTTATTGTTAACCGGGTCAAAAACTGCATTGTCAGGAGCAGTAAGTGCGCCACCGTCGACCAAACTGTAATGAACAGACGACTTCACCAAACCACCCCAGGTTCGGGCTCCTATGATTGGGCCTGTCTTTTGCTGGCGAAAAACCCAAGGGAAAAAGTCACCGCCTGAACCAGCCATTTCATTGATCAAAAGTACTTTAGGGCCTAAAATACCTGCAGGAAGCCTGAAAGAAACACCCTGCGGAGCTTCATTGGTGATGGCCGCCCTAAGCGTCCTGTTCATCAGATCGACCATATAATCATCAAGTAAACCACCTCCATTGAAGCGCTCATCAATCACAACGCCTTTCTTATCCTGCTGGGCAAAGAAATAGCGATTGAAAGAAACAAATCCACTGTTTGAAGTATTTGGAACCCAAACATAGGCCAGTTTTCCATCAGATAATTTATCTACAAGGCGCCTGTTGTCTTCAACCCATGCGCGTTGCCGCAAATTGCCTTCACCGGAGATGGGCTTAACAATTTCTTGCCATGACCCTGCAAAATCGGGTGTTTTGTTGATATGTAAAGTTGTTTGCACATTGGCCGTTCCATCCAAAAACTGATACGGGTCATCTGTGGCTCTAAGCTCTTTTCCATTAATTCCGACGAGATAATAACCTTCCTGAACTTTAATTCCGGGCCTGTCGAGCGGACTTGATAGTTCCGGATTCCAGCTTTCTGTGGTATAAATACGGCTTATTTTCCATCGATTATCTTCAGAAACCAAATCAGCTCCAAGCATTCCAACAGAAGATTTATCCACTTCAGGGAAATCTCCGCCAAAAACGAAACTATGACCCACCGAAAGTTCTCCGTTCATCTGATCAAGCACATAATTTAAGTCGTCGCGGTGTTTTATAAATGGAAGCAGTGGTGCATAGCGTTCGTATACTTCATTCCAATCTCGCCCGTGCATGCCCGGATCATAAAAATAATCACGCTGATACCGCCATGCTTCTTCAAAAATCTGCGCCCATTCTTCAATTCTGTTGAGGCGCATATTCAGATTCATTTTAACGGAAGTCCCATCCTTTCCAATTGCTGAAGCGGCATTCATCAGTTTCCAGTCATTATTCACCTTTGCAAGGATTTTGTTTCCATCTGCAGAAACTGAAACCTGCCCAACTCCGCTTTCAAATTCTTTTGACTCTCTTTTCTCAAGCGTAAACTTATGCAAGATCAATCCTCTTGCCCCCTGCTTTGCTTCTCCGAGGAAAACAGTGCCTGCAGGTCCGGCTGCAAGCAATCTGTAATTGCCTTTGGATGCAGGAAGGGCGACCGTCCTTCTTTCAATATCTTCAAAATCTATCAGAACTTTCTCTGGCTCTTTCTTTTTTGTCTCTTTGGCATCGGCATCCTTCTTCTTTTCTGAAGACTTTTTTTCATCCGTTTTCGCTTTGTCTTCGTCAGGCTTTTTTTCATCAGCAACAGGTTCTTCATCACTTTTCGGAACAAAAGGCGAAGGATCGTCTTTGCGTAGAATAATCACATAAGCTTCGTGGTCAGGCTCTGATGTCATTGAACTTGTGTTAGCCCAACCTGAAGACAAAGCAAGATTGGTGCTTGCCAGAAAGTAAAAATGTCTTCCATCTCTGTCCCAAGCAGGTGAATAGGAATCAGCGAAAGAATTGGTTAGAGCATGCGTACTGTTGTTCTCTACCGACCAAACAATAATCTGCCGGAAATTATTGGTTCCGGTTTTTGCGTATGCGAGCCATTTGGAATCCGTCGACCATGTGAGTCCCATTCTTCCCCTTTCGATGTTTGTTCCGCCTGTATCGATCGTTTTTATTGTTCCGGCTTCAACATCTACAACCCTAATTCTGGTAGCATTATCGTTAAATGCTATATATTTTCCGTCAGGCGACCAGGCAGGCGACCAGGCGAGTTTTGATTCGCCAATTGAAATTTTTCGAAGCTCTGACAAGCCTTCCTGTTTTGCAATTAAAAGTGCATATCCCTTTCCATCAACATCGGAAAACCAGGCCACCTGATCACCTTTTGGCGACCACAGCGGAGCCCTGTCGGCTGCTACGGAGGATTGGGTCATATTTCGTGCATCTCCGTTTTCGACCGGAATGGTAAAGATTTCGCCTCTTGCTTCAGCGATCACGCGTTTACCCGTTGGTGAAACTGAAACTGAGCGTGCGCTGCTTGTCACATCTTCCCATTTTGTTTCTGACCAGGGAAAATCGGCATTGATTGTAATACTTAATTGTTTGATTTCGTTGGTTGAAAGGTCGAGCAAATGCAAAAAACCATCACGCTCAAAAGTAAGTTTATTACCAAATCCACCGAGCCACTTGACATCGGAGCCAGTAAAACGGGTGATCTGGTCCAATGCACCGTTGGCAGGATTATAAGACCAGATGTTGGATATCCAATCTCTGTCGGACAAAAAGTAGATTTTTTCGCCCAGCCATAATGGCTGAATATCAATAGTAGATTCGCTGGGTATAATAATTTCGGATTGATCTGTAAGATTCAAAATGTGTAGCGGCGTATTCTGACCACCGCGGTAATTGCGCCATTCAACATCCCATCGGGCGACTCTGTCAATCACGATCTGATTTCCATCAGGAGAAAATGAACCATGTGTTGCCCACTGACCCGACAGCATAACTGAAGGTCCGCCTTCTGCAGATACCGTCCATAGGCGATCGACACCTGAAGGAGCACTGTTTCGCGGTGATGCATAAAGCACATGCTTCCCATCATTGGTCCAACCGGTTGGGATGGCTGAAGCTGGATGCCAGGTCAGCCTTTTTGGGGTTCCGCCTTCAACAGAAACAACATAAACAGCATTGTTTCCTGAACGGTTGGAGCTGAATGCAATCCATTTTCCATCAGGCGAAAATTCAGGATTGCTTTCTACGGCAGCTGTGCTTGTAAGTCTTAAAAGATTCTGACCATCAAAATCAGAAACCCAGATATCTCCGCCATAGGCAAAAGTGATATGTGTTTCACTTACAGAGGGTTGTCTGAGCAATCGCGTAGCTTGCGAAAATGTTTGAATTGATGAACTTACCAGAAAAAACAGCATCAGTGTTGCAGCAACATTGATAGATATTAAAGTGCTTTTGTTTGTTGGCTTTTGAAACAAACTGCGGATTTCGGGCTTGGTCTGCATAGATAAAAGTTTATATAAATTATTACTAATCTTGGATTTCTACATTAATCTGATTCACATTAAATGAGTTAACACAATTCAAGGGCTGATCTTTAGCTCCGGAAGTGACCTTTCTGAATTAACTGAAGAATGTTTCAGGAAAAACAACAAAAAGATGTAAAGAAGTTAAACATCAAAAAAGCGTAAAATTACTTTTATTGTTCAAATTCAGACTATAGACGCAAGATTTTTGAAAATGTCACAAAAAAAAACCAGACAAAAATCTGGTTTTTCAATTATTCCTATAATCCGGAAAGTTTTTATGCTGTCATTTTCCTGCGCTGCATATTTCTGCCGCGCTGAACCGGAACCTTTTTCTGTGGCACGGCTCCCGGAATTGGAAGATATGGATGCTTTTCAATAACTGGGATTCTGAAAGAAATCAATCTTTCGATATCTCTCAATTCTGTTCTTTCATCCACATCACAAAAAGCGATTGCAATGCCATCGTGTCCTGCCCTTCCGGTGCGGCCAATACGGTGAATATATGTTTCCGGAACATCAGGTAAATCGTAATTAAACACATGTGTCAGTTCATCGATATCAATACCTCTGGCAGCGATATCCGTTGCAACCAACACTTTCAGATGTCCGTTTTTGAAGTCATTTAATGCATTCTGTCGTGCATTCTGGCTTTTATTGCCATGTATTGCTGCAGCCTTAACATTGGAACGAAGGAGAAATTTTACCACTTTGTCAGCCCCATGTTTGGTGCGGGTAAAAACAAGGGCCGTGCGAACACGTTTTTCGTTGAGAAGATGCAGAAGAAGATCAGGTTTATCAGATTTATTGGTATGATAAAGACTTTGTTCGATTTTATCTACTGTAGAAGTTGGGGGTGTAACCTCAACTTTAGCAGGATTTGTAAGCAATGATTTAGCCAGTTTCTGGATTTCAGGTGGCATTGTAGCGGAGAAAAAGAGTGTCTGACGTCGTGCAGGCAGCCTTTCTATCACACGTTTCACATCATGAATGAAACCCATATCCAACATACGGTCGGCTTCGTCAAGCACAAAAATATTGAGCTGACGCAAATCAATAAATCCTTGATTTATAAGGTCGAGCAAACGACCTGGAGTAGCAACAAGCACATCTACACCTCGTCTGAGGGCATTGGTCTGATGCAATTGTGAGACACCGCCAAAGATAACGGTATGTCTGAGGTTTGTATATTTTCCGTAAGCGGCAAAGCTTTCGTTAATTTGTATGGCAAGCTCCCTTGTGGGTGTGAGCACAAGCACTTTTATGCCTGCTTTAAATTGTTTCTGCTGGTCGAGCAGCTGAATAATCGGTATAGCAAAGGCAGCTGTTTTTCCGGTTCCGGTTTGGGCGCAACCTTGCAGATCGCGGCCTTCGAGCACGTAGGGAATGGCTTGTTGCTGAATGGGAGTAGGAATAGTATATCCTTCTGCTGTCAAGGCTTTCATGACAGGTTCAATCAAGTTTAGGTTTTTAAAAGACATTAAAATTTTTGTAAAATGTGGCCGGAAAAGACGTTGCATTTTCTGCACCGGCGAAAAGGTTTTTTGAGTATTACGGCTTACAACCTGCCGTTTTCAGTTATGTAACTGGCTGCAAAGATACGCTAATTAAGTCAGCTTCGACAAAAGCGCTCAAAAGACCGGATGAGGACATCATGTCGTGAATGGATTTTGGGTAGCATGCATTAAAATTTCAAGCAGAACAATTATCTGCTTTTCGAAATACAAAATTCCGAACTCCTGCTAACCAATTCAATATGAGCTAATTATTAAATTGCTTTATTAAATATGACAGCCATCTATCTTTATATCTCAAAATACAAAATCCTATTTATCCCTGATTTCCTCTCTGCCATCGCGGTATCTGGCGAACCTGCCTTTGTCAGCAGGGTGAACCATATCACGACGAGCCCAAGGCCATCCGCCAAATTCAGTTTGCTGATAATCGTAAAATGCCTGTCTTATTTCGTTTTGCGTGTTCATTACGAAAGGGCCGTATTGCACTACAGTTTCGTTGATTGGTCTTCCCTGAAGCATCACTATCTGGCAACCGGAATCACCTGCTGTAAGTTTTACATCGATCATTGCATCCACCTCAGCCGCATGTTTGGATGAAAGTGTAAAAGTTTCAATTTTCAAGGTTTCACCGCTGAAAAAATAGAGCCATCTGTTCACCAAACCAACAGCTTTTGGAAGCGTCCATTCTGCTTCGGCTTCCATCCGTATTATCCAGATATTTACTTCGTTTTCAGGCACTGCTGCCCAAGAATCCGGCGCCGGCGCCAAAGCTTCTGTATCTTTGTATTTTCCGGCAATAATTGTTACTTCAACAGATTTATTGTTTGAATCGATTGTTTTCACAAGGGGTATTTCTTCTGCCCAAAGCATTTTAAAATGTGGTTCGGCCATTTTTTGTGATGCTGGCAAATTGAGCCAAACCTGAAAGAGCTCGAGGGTATTTTCGTCATCTGTTTTCAGCAACGGAAACATTTCGCTGTGCTGAAGACCTGCTCCGGCCGTCATCCATTGCACATCGCCGCCACCATAACGTCCGGCCTGCGCATGTGAATCTGAATGATCCACCATTCCCTGTGTGACAATCGTTACAGTTTCGAAACCCCGGTGAGGATGAACCGGAAATCCCGGAACCTTTTCGCCGTGATACATACGCCAATCAAGTGATGGGTCAAAATCCTGTCCGATATTTCTACCTTTCAGACTGGCATCTGGTCCCATTTCACCGTTGCCCCGCGGATATTTATCATGGTGATGTGCGCAAAAAATAAACGGATTGCTTACAGGCCACTGAAAACCCATAGGCTTTATATTTAGTACAGGATAATTTGACATTTTGGATATTTTTGTGAATCAATATTTCTTAAAGCACAAAAATAATCAAATCCATCGCTTAAATTAATGCCTTTTGCTTGGCTTGAAACAAAATTGATCTCTCAAAACCTGAAACAGCTCATTGCCGAAATGCTATTTTTCAGCAATGACAAGCATTTCGAAATCCTCGGTTGTGAGTTGATCATTTCTTGAAAAAGCACCAAGTTTAGCGCCAAAAATGTCAATTTTTTTGAATCCGAGTGATTTCAGCAGCCAGGTAATTTCGCTGGGTACATAATATCTTTCGTTGCAGTCAAGCTCTTTTAGATTGCCATCATCATCTTCAACAGTTGTGATATTGTGGTCTCTGAAAGTCATCAGGTTAAACGTATTGCTTCTGTAGGTTGCGGTTCCTTCTGCAGTATTAGAGGCACAAAACTCCTCGACTGAATGATAGAGCGGAAAAAGCCCGTTTAAGGTTGTGAAAATAATTTTGCCTTTTTCGTTCAGGGACTTTGCAGCATTTTTTAGAATTTCGAAATTCATTTCATCCGTTTCCATGAGTGGAAAGCCGCCTTCGCAAAGCATTAATGCAACATCAAATTCATTCTCGAAAGGCAGATTTCGCGCATCATGCTGCATGAAATCAATGACTAATCCGGCAGCTTTAGCCTTTTCTCTAGCTTTTTCAAGTTGTGATTCCGAAAGGTCGATCCCGGTCATATTATAGCCTCTTTTGCAAAGCTCGATGCTGTGTCTTCCGGTGCCGCAGCCAATGTCAAGGACTTTCAGTGTCTTGTCGAAACCGAGTTCATTTTCTATAAAGTCACATTCACCCTGAGTTCCCTGGGTGAAACTTTCGTTGTCGTATTTCTGTCCGTAATTTTCGAACAAAGATTCATACCACTGTTTCATTGTTGAAGTAATTTGGTTTTGTTTAAAAAATAAAACTACCGCTTGTCATTCAAATGCTTAATTGCTTTTGCAAAGTTACACAGCAGATTCAAGGAATAAAAATAAATCCAATATTAAAGACAGTATTTTCAACGCCGGCATTGGGTTCTTTGATGCCTGCATTGCTGATATGTCTGTATCCTGCCCGCAGATCGAGAAACAGACTTTCAGCAATCAGAATGTTTATGCCTCCGAAGGCATTCCCCGAAAAAATAAATCCACTCGATTGTCTTGAAGGCGCTCCTGAAATATAATGCGGACCGGCGCTGATGCTGGCATAGTAGCTGACGACGGCATTTTTTTTTGGTTTAATTCTTACTAAGGGGCCGACATTGAGTCCGAATTCAATGCCTGGATTTTGACTAAAATTTGATTTTTCTTCTCCAAAAACAGTGGTGTTAAATTGAGGTTGAAACAACAAATCCAATTCCAAGAAATCTTTTTTGAGCAAAGAATAGTAAAACTGGGGTTGAATCAAGACGATTCTGTATTGATAATTCAGGTCAAAAAACAAGTTGTTCGCATAGCCGATAACAAGACCAAGCTTATGTTTTTCTGCATCAAATAAAGTGTTGCTTCCCTGTAGCGACCTCACTGACATGAAAAAGAACAGGCTTAAAAGAAAAACATATTTCATTTTTCAGTTGTTAAATGTCTATGCATCAATGTTGTAATACAATCTGTTTTTCACAACTCAGATTCCAATAGCGAGTAATTCAAAGCCACCTCTCCTTCTACACTCTTTTCAGTTGATATATATCCTTGCGCCTGTCCTTTAAATTTCGAACGCTGCCAAATTGATGCAGTTCTCTCAGCAAGTCGATATCAAGGTCAACGATAAGAATCATTTCGTTGTTTGGAGTAGCCTCAGCCTTAATTCCATTGGCAGGAAAAGCAAAATCACAAGGCGTAAACACCATTGATTGCGCATATTGGATGTCCATATTATGCACTTTTGGCAAATTTCCAACACAGCCTGCAATTGCAACATAGCATTCATTTTCTATTGCTCTTGCTTGCGCACAGTGTCTTACTCTGGAGTATCCATTTTGGGTGTCCGTTAAAAAAGGCACAAATAAAATATCCATTCCTTCGTCTGCAAGGAGTCTGCTCAATTCAGGAAACTCAACATCATAGCATATGAGAATACCAATTTTTCCACAGTCAGTATCGAAAACTTTAAGCTTGTTTCCTCTTTCCATTCCCCAAACTTTCACTTCATCGGGAGTCACATGCAATTTTTCATACCTTTCCACCGATCCGTCTCTTCGACAGAGATAGCCAACATTGTAAAGTCTGTCGTTTTGAATTTCCGGAAAACTGCCTGAAATAATGTTTATGTTGTATGAAATAGCCAGTTCCGAAAACTTATAGATAATGCTTGAAGTGTGTTTGGCCAGCTCTCTAATGGCTTCCGGCTCTGATAGATGGTTGTTTTCAGCCATTAAGGGAGCGCTAAAGAACTCAGGAAACAAGGCGAAGTCAGATCTGTAGCCTGAAACGGCATCAATAAAAAATTCTGCTTGCTGCAACAATTCATCCAGGTTTTTATATGGCCGCATCTGCCATTGAATCAATCCAAGCCGAACCAAACTTTTTTTTGTGCTTGCCTTTATATTCTGCTTCTCATAATAAATATTATCCCATTTCAACAGCACTGCATACTCACCTGATGCCTCATCGCCTTCAAGGTAATTTTTAAGAATCTTGGAAGGGTGAAAATCGTTGGATACCTGAAAGTTAAGAACAGGATCAACAAGTTCCTTTCTTCTCACTTTTGCTATATATTCCTTTGGGGTAACTTCTTTTGCATGTTTGTGATAATTGGGTATCCTTCCGCCAAAAGCAATGCTTTTTAGATTCAGTCTTTCACACAACTCTTTTCTATAGTCATACAAGCGTCTGCCAATGCGCAACCCTCTAAATTCCGGCCTGATGAAAAGCTCAATTCCATACAGAACATCACCATTTATGGTATGTGTTGAAAAAGTATAATTTCCGGTAATTTCTTTGTATGTATGGTTATCACCGAATTTCTCATAATCGACTATAATGGATAATGCACATCCCGCAATCTGGTTGTTGATTTTAATGACCACTTGTCCTTCCGGAAACCGATCAAGCAATGCCTTTATATGATTTTCATTCCAATATGATTCAGGCATGTTTGCATAAGATTCTATCATGGCTTTTTTCAGCTCCTGATAGTCATCAATGCTCAAAAACGATAATTCAATGTTTTCTATATCGCTCATAAATAGTATTTTAATAAAAATATCTTTTTAACGAAATAAGATATTTATCAAAAGTACTCAATTATCAGCAGATGGAAGGAACGGATTTGACCATTCAGGATCAAATGAAGGCTTTGCGTTGCGGAAGCAGGTAAGTCAAAAACAAAATAATTATCCCGGCGATGGTTGTTGCAGGCTGCATCCAAGATACATATCCAATTATTGCAACCTGAACTGCAATCCAGACCAAAATTATGAATCCACACAAAAAAGAAACCCTTCTCGCTACCGGATGCCGTTTAAAAACAGCCACAGAAGAAATCAGCGCAGAACCACCTACAAAAACAAAAAGAAACAGACCTGGAATAAAATAGTCTTTAAAAGGACTTCCTTCCAACAATTCAATGGGAACATCTTTAGCTCCGGCCATTCCATAATATCCACCACCAAAAGCATTCAGGGCAACAATCATCAGCAAAGACCCTAAAGTGTAACGAATGATTTTTTCCATTTTTCAATGATTTTTTCAGCATTACAAATGTAAAACAACAAATTCAATTCTATACGCTATCTCAGCTTTTTCAAATGTTTTAGCAATAGGAAATGAGTTATCATGTCTTTCAGAAATTTCTTTGAGTCTGCCATTGTCTTTGCCTTTCCTTTGTCAGAAACGTCCAGGCCACAATACGACTTTTCTTGTTTCCATGCTCCATCGGAATAATTTTAACCGCTACTGCATCAACTGATTTCAGAATTTTTAAGGCATTTTTGAGACTCGTCTCTTTTGAAATTAAAGTGCTGAACCAATAACATGAATCCTTAAATGCTGCACTCTCCCTGATCATATCTCCAACAAACTTCATTTCTCCTCCTTCACACCAAAGCTCATTGCTCTGCCCTTGAAAATTCAGAACAGGCTTCTCTATTTTTTTTCCTTTCAGATTGCTGAGTTTTCTCTTAGCTGCCGATTGCGCTTCATCATAAGAGGCGTGAAAGGGAGGATTGCAGATCGTAAGTTCAAAAAACTCATCCTTTTTGATGATTCCTTTAAAAGTGTGACTGGCATTTTTTTGCAGTCTCAACTCAATTTTCTCTTTCAAAAAAGAGTTCATATCAATGATTTTTTGCGCAGCTTCGATGGCGACAGGATCAATATCCACACCGGTGAAAGTCCAGCCATACTCGGCATTTCCGATGATTGGATACACACAGTTTGCCCCGACACCAATATCAAGACATCGGATTTTTTCACCTTCCGGCAGTTGATTCTTTTGTACTTCAGCTTTGTTTTCATACAGCAAATCAGCCAAATGATGCAGATAATCTGCTCTTCCCGGAATTGGTGGACACAAATAGTTTTCAGGGATATCCCAGTAAGTGACTCCATAATAACGCTTTAGAAGCGCTTTATTGAGCTTCTTGACAGCCGCCGGATCAAAAAAATCTATGGATTCATCCTCATAATCATTCACTCTCACGAATGGCTTCAATTCCGGACAAATTGCTGTCAGTTCTCTGAAATCATAGCGATGCCTGTGCTTGTTTCTTGGATGCAATCCTGATTTTTCCTTTGGATGCTCTTTCTTTTTTTTCTCCATCAAATATTTTGCATGAGATAGTTGATTTCAAGCGATCATAATTTTAAAACATGAAGGATTATTAATCAGAGATTTAGTCGAAATCATTAATCTTCAAGCCAGGATTCTGCTTCTTTTATATCACTGAATACTTTCACTATCAATCCCCTGTTCACAGAAACTGTCTCCCAAAACAAAGCGTCACTCATCCCGTCCATTGAACATACGATAGCAACTTTACCAATCCTTGGGGCATTATCCGAAAGGAATTTTGCATAATCATAAATATCGAATGTAGAAATGTTATACTTCAGATCTAATTCATTGCATAGCACTCTGGTACAGTGAAATGAATTCACCTGATCCAAAATTTTCAATCCATATTCTTTCACTTGATCGAGGTTATCATCAATTCCGGCAGATGTTACTCTCAGCAAATTGTTCTCTTGTTTAAAAGATACATGTATAGCCATCTTTAAGAGCCTTAAATTAAAAACATGTGCGGATTCAAATAACACTATTGTTGTATACGGCTGCAACACTCCAAATTTATAAAATAATATAAATACCTAAGGACTTTGAATTTTAATAACTGAAAATAAAAAAAGATATCGTTCTTATTTCTGTTTTATTATAGGCTATAACATTCACTGACAATCACTTTCAAAATACTAAGCATTTTCTGTTAAACGCAAAGCATTTTCAGCCAAAGGCTATTCTAAGAGAATTTGCATGCTTTTACCTAAGTTTTTTGGACTTTTTTGTTGCACAATACAACTACTTTTCATCTCAAATCCATTCCTCTCCACATACAATTTACTGAAGTCGCTTCAGGTTTTGGTAGTCGGGTTTCCAATCACCAAATCCAAATTTCCCTACCTTTGCAACCTGAATTAAACACTGAAATCCAGTCTATGTCGGTAATTGTCCAAAATATCACAAAGAAATACGGTACTCAAAAAGCCCTCGACAATGTATCGCTCATCATCAATCCGGGCGAAATTGTTGGCTTACTTGGCCCTAACGGCGCTGGAAAATCTACACTTATGAAGATTTTGACCTGCTTCATTCCCCCAAATGAAGGAAGTGCTTCTGTGATGGGACACGATGTGCAGGAATTTCCAATCGAGGTGCGTCGTGTTGTGGGATATCTGCCCGAAAGTAATCCGCTTTACACCGATATGTATATCCGTGAATATCTCAACTTTATTGCCGGAATTCATCAATTGGGCAAAAAATCCAAACAGCGAATCGACGAAATGATTGCTCTTACAGGCTTACAACTGGAGATTCATAAAAAAATCGGCATGCTTTCAAAAGGTTATCGCCAGCGTGTAGGGATCGCACAGGCACTCCTTCACGACCCGAAAGTGCTGATTCTTGATGAACCAACAGCTGGCCTCGACCCCAATCAATTGATCGACATCAGACAACTTATACGTGAAATCGGAAAAGAAAAAACTGTCATTCTTTCGACACATATCATGCAGGAAGTGGAGGCCGTTTGTGACCGCGTTGTCATAATCAACAAAGGCCGCATTGTTGCCGACGACAAAACCGCAAACCTTACCTCCATTAAAGGTGAAGACCTTATCGAAGTGGAATTCGATAAAGCAATTCTTGCACATCAGTTTAAAGCCATTCCAAATCTTAAAAATGCAACCAAAATTGATGGAAATAACTGGTTGCTTGAACCTACGGCAAACAAAGATATCAGGGCCGACCTCAACCGCTGGGCTGCCAGCAATAATATCAGCATTCTATCCATGAAGAAAAAATCCATCAGCATGGAAGAATCCTTTTACAGACTTACCAGAAAGTAGCAACAGCGGCTTAAATCAGAACTTTTTTCTGCGCTGAAATTTTATTTGTGACAAATCAAATAAAAAAACAAAGGCAACAACAGTGCCGCGAAAACATTTTATTACCTTTGCCGCCAAAATAGTACAAAACTATTTTTTGTACTCAAGTGGAAAGATTTGATTGATTGCAACCACACAAAAAAATGCTAAAGCAATATTTAGCCTTTCAATCACTCCTTCCCAAAAACGTATTAACTATTATTTAATCAATAAGTTATGGGATATTTATTTACATCTGAATCGGTATCGGAAGGTCATCCTGATAAAGTAGCCGATCAGATTTCTGACGCCATCCTCGACGAAATGCTCCGTTTTGATCCTGAATCAAAAGTAGCCGTTGAAACGATGGTTACCACAGGACTTGCAGTTGTAGCCGGCGAAGTAAAAACAAAAGGCTATGTAGACGTACAAAGCGTGATTCGCGACACCATCAACGCAATTGGCTACACCAAAGCCGCTTACCGCTTCGATGGAAATTCTTGCGGTGTGCTTTCGGCTATACATGAACAATCGCCTGACATCAATCAGGGGGTTGAACGAAAATTGCCCGAAGAACAAGGTGCAGGCGATCAGGGTATGATGTTTGGTTATGCTTGTCGTGAGATGGACAATTTCATGCCCATTACCACTGAAATTTCGCACTTGCTTCTTCAAAAACTTGCTGAAATCCGCCGCGAAGGCGAAGAAATGACCTATCTGCGACCCGACTCAAAATCGCAGGTCACTGTAGAATACAATGACGGCTGGAAACCTGTACGAATTGAAACCATTGTCGTTTCAACCCAACACGATGATTTCGATGAAGACGATGTGCGCATGTTGAAGAAAATCCATGACGACGTCAGGAATATTCTTATTCCAAGAGTCAAAGCCCAGCTTCCGGAAAATGTGCAGAAGCTTTTCGGTGATGACATCAAGCTGCATGTTAATCCAACAGGAAAGTTTGTAATTGGCGGACCTCATGGTGATTCCGGACTCACCGGACGTAAAATTATTGTTGACACCTATGGTGGCAGAGGAGCCCATGGCGGTGGCGCTTTCTCAGGAAAAGATGCATCAAAAGTTGACAGATCGGCAGCCTACGCTACACGACATATCGCCAAAAACATGGTCGCAGCTGGCCTGGCTGATGAAGTTCTCGTGCAGGTTGCTTATGCTATTGGTGTTGCAAGTCCGGTAGGGTTTTATGTAAATACTTTCGGCACAGCCAAAGTTAAAGATGCAAACGGACAACTGATGACCGATTCTCAGATTGCTAAAATCATTCAGGAAATTTTCGACCTCAAACCCTATGCGATAGTCCAACGTTTCGGATTGAAAAATCCAATTTTTAAACCCACAGCAGCATATGGACATTTTGGCCGCGAGCATTACCTGAGGGAAGTTGAGGTGAAATATCAGGATCAGTACACTGTGGCACGTACTGTTGATAACACTACAAAATATTACAAAACGGTTGATTTCTTCGCGTGGGAGAAAACCGATTACGTTGAAACAATTCGTAAGGCATTTTTACTATAACACTGTGTCAGTTAGAAAAAACAATTACTGACATATATTGATTTCTGTGAAGATTTCTGAAATTTCTTAAGGAATCCCGCAAACCCTGAAGGTTTTAATAACTTTCAGGGTTTGTTTTTTTTGGGTTACAACATCTGCAATACTTATTCAAAAAAATGTCTATCTTGGTCTCTGTAAAAAACAAAGCGAACCCGACGAATGATCATCAGTGAATTTCCTTGTAATGACAGCTTTCTCGCCAGTTTTATAACCGATTTCACCATAATCGAATTCAATGAAACGCCTGAGGATGAAATTTCAAAAGTGCCTCCTTTAGGTTTTCCTGTGCTGCAGTTTCATTTTGGAATTGAAAGCAATTTTTACCTTGACCATGGTTTCCGCGACAAAGCTATTCTGATTGGTCAGTTTACACGCCATGTAAATCTTCGCCCTATCGAAGGTACAAAAATCATCAGTGCAAATTTTAAACCCTATGGTCTGTTTAACCTTTTAGGCCTTTCTCCTGAAACACTTACAGACACTGCCGTCGACAGCTCAGATGTTTTCGGTATTGAGGAAATCAATGCTTTTCTTAAAGTACTGAAAACGGTCTCAAACAACAAAAAAAGACTGGAAGCTATCAAGGAATTCATAAAAACGGAATCGCGGAAATTCAAACAAAGAAGAAACTGCATTTACGACGAACTTGTTGACAAAATCATTGAGAAGAACGGTCTTCTAACTGTAGAAAGTCTTATTCAAGGCAAAATCAAACTAAGAAATCTGGAACGCTATTTTAAAAAACACATAGGAATACCACCAAAAATATTTATGGATGTTCTGCGACATAAATTTGTACTCAGCCAAATGTACTTAAAGCCCGAATTTCAGTGGTCAGATCCTTCTTTAGACGGTTTCTATTATGATCAGTCTCATTTCAACCGGGATTTCCAGAAATTCTCACTTGAGAAGCCCCTTGAATACAATCAAAACCCTCACCTGTTCGCAAAAATACTTATGTAATTGTCGCTTTTTTACAGTGGTAATCCGTTAAAATTGGTTCATTTTGTGGCATTAAAAACCCAATGTAAACCAACAAGTAAAAAATGAAACGTCTTGCAATTATTGCATTATTTGCAATCCTGTCTAGCATCTTGCCCTTCCAAAGCCTGACTGCACAAATAAATACAGAGAGAATACTTCGAAACACACAAAAGAAAACAGAACGGAAAATCGAAAACCGTATCGAAAAAAGAATTGACAAAAATGTCGACAAAGCACTCGATGGCATCGAAGATTCAATCGACGGGAAAGAAAAAGCTGAAAAGCCAAAACAAAGTACAAAAGAAGTAACAGAGAATAAAACTGATAACGCTGAAAATAATTCATCGAAAAAAGAAACCAAATCGGAAACTACACCAACATCTCAGGAAATTACACCTAAACCCACGCTAACATGGGCAAAATATGACTTTGTTCCTGGCGATGTGATAATCTTCGAAGACAATCAGGAGGGGGAGCTAAATGGGGAGTTTCCATCAAAATGGGATCTTGCCGGAGGATTGGTGGAAAATGCAAACTTCGGTGGAGATAATGTTATCATGTTCCGTAAATGTAATATTAACGGATTAGACGGCATTGTTCCACTGCTGAAAAACTCAAAAGAGGATTACTTGCCCGAAGAATTTACTATTGAGTTTGACGCCTGGTTTGAAAAACCAAATCATACCTACAGAGTATATCTTATGGACTCCAAAAATCAGAAAAGCCTTGACCCATCCAATAATTCCGGCAACAGATTTTACATTCGCTTCAATCAGAACTCAGCCAATGGAAGAAATATCTCAGATGGGTATTATCCCGGATTCAGCAATGCGAATGTCAGTTCAAGTAAGCCGGGTTGGAGACACATATCGATCTCGTTCAATAAAAGAGCATTAAAGTGCTATATCGACGATGCCCGGGTTATCAATATCCCAAATATGGAAGCCAATCCAGTTGGCTTTACTGTTGGCTTTCATAACACATCCGGTAATTTGAACGGATATATTAAAAACATCCGCATCGCCAAAGGCGCTGTGCCATTGTACGATAAGGTGCTTACTGACGGTAAATTCATAACCACTGGAATTAAGTTTGATGTGAACAAAGCAACTATCAGAGCCGAATCTATGGGCACCATCAATTACGTTGTTAAAATGCTGCAGGACAATCCCGGCCTTAATTTCTCTGTTGAAGGCCATACCGACAGCGATGGCGATGATGCTTTGAACATGAAACTATCAGAAGCACGAGCCAAAGCAGTTTTGGATAAACTTGTGGAATCAGGAATAGCCAAAGACCGCCTTACCTCTAAGGGACATGGCGAAAGCAAACCTATGGCCGGCAACGATTCACCTGAAGGAAAAGCGCAGAACCGCAGGGTGGAATTTGTAAAGTTTTAATTAAACAGACCGCATAACAAAAAGGATTTCAATCAATTATTCATAACCAAATAAAACATTCAATTTATGAAAAAAGCACTGTTATTATCAATCATTCTGACCCTCACGATGGGTTTATTTGCACAAAACACCAAGTTAAAAGACGCGAAACCCTTTGAGATAAAATCGGGAAAAGTTGAATATAAAATTGATGGAAAAACCAAAGGAACAAAAACACTTTGGTGGGATGACTATGGCCGGCTGCAGCACGAATATAAAAAAACATCTACCAAAATGATGGGAATCACAACAAAAGAAGAAACACTCAACATTCGATCAAGCGAATGGATGTACACAATCAATCTGATTGAAAAAACCGGAACAAAAATGAGTGTGGATGAAGCGATGAAGATGACTGAAGCCCTTGCAGGAACTTCTGATGAGGCAGAACTAATAAAACTTGGCGAAGATGTTAAAAAAGATTTTGACGCAAAAGATGTTGGAACTGAAACGATTCTTGGCCATGAGTGCATCATAATGGAAATTGGTAAACTCAATGGAAAACATTGGCGTCATAGAGGTGTAACACTCAAAATGGAAATTATAATGGGCGGATTTCTAGGCAACTATCTGGAAGAAGCCATCAGTTTTGATCAGAATCTTTCAGTACCTTCATCAAAATTTGAAGTCCCTGCAGGGATTAAAATCGAAGAAGTTTCGATGACAAATCCTTTCGAAATTGATGTAGACGAAGAGTAATTCAAACTTTTTGCGGTATTCTGCTTGTTTGAGTTTTTCAGCAAGACAGTTG